>JAFLUK010000020.1 GCA_022508865.1 Oscillospiraceae bacterium
ATGGAGAGAAAATAGAATCTTAAATAGTATTAAAGACAGGAGGTTTGATAATTTGTGGAGACTGGAAATGTGTCACTTATTTAACAAAACTGAAACTGATTGATGATTGCTATTTGAGAAATGATATAGTTTATTCTGCACCAGGAGGGAGTGGACATTTTGAAAATGAGGATTTTGAAATCAGATATGATATTAATGACAGAATTTTTTTCTTAAAACAACTTACCGACTTCCTTCAAAACCAGCAAAAAAATTAAAACACCAATGATAGTAAATCAAAATAATTTGCCTGGCCGAAGGATTCATGAATTGGTTGGAAGAGCTAACTACAGATCACATTACTTATCGAGCTCGCTGGTATTGCCCTTTCTACGGCATGAAGGAGATAACCTTCATCCGTAAGGTCAATGACTACTTCGATAGATTAAAACAAGTAATTTTAACAAATAAAGAGATTTAATGAGATATGGCAACAAAAAATAATGAAAATAAGGAAAAAATAGGAGAATTAAGGGGGGTATCCCCGCAGGAGCTGATAGATATTACTACAGCCAATGCAAAGAGAATGTATGGAATAGAATGATAATAAAAAGAGGTACGGTGAAAACCGTACCTCAAATTTTTATTAAGTTTTGAATTTTACTGAATAGACTCGTCAAGATAGCGTTCCAGCTCGGCGTCGTCCCTCTTTTTTCTTTCTTTAACAACGAAAAATGTTGTAACAGTAGCCAAAAGTGCAACAAGCGCAGATACAACTGCAACAAAAGCGCTTACACTCATTCCGCATATTTTTTTCATAACAAAACCTCCTAAAGGAATACAGAATTAATATTTTTGATATTATTAGGTTATGTAATTTATTTAATGATATGCTCTGATTACACACCGATAAATTATTCTTAACTAATTTTATCACTAATATCTAAAATAGTCAACAAACCTTTAAAAATTTTGCAAGAAAAAAAGCAGAGTAAAAACTCTGCTAAAATTTCAATTATGCATTTGCCTTTTTAGCTAAAGATGACTTCATTCTGGCAGCTGTGTTCTTGTGCATAATATTCTTTGCTGCAGCCTGATCAATCTTCTTTGTAGCAAGACTAACTGCCTCAGCCTTATTAGCATCGTTGTTTTCGATTGCTGCATAAGCTTTCTTAACTGTAGTCTTTAAGTTTGATTTAATCATCTTATTCTGTTCTGTCTTTGTAGCGATAACCTTAACACGCTTCTTAGCTGATTTAATGTTTGGCATTGTCTCACCTCCAAATATGTTATTAAATCATAACGCAAGGGTAATCATACCATTTTTACCGAGAAATTGCAAGTGTTTTTTGCAAATTTTTTAAATGAAATTTAAAAAAATCCTATAAACTCTACATATTGTGGTGCTTAAATATTTAATAACAATAAATTCAAATAACAATCAAATTAATCTTTTCTTTTCTTTTTCAGGTTAAGGTATAGCAAAATTATAATCAGCACAAACACAGCCATAATAATTCTAAATACCCAACCAAAGTTACCGCTTAACATATCCACATCAAGAATTGCGTCAAAGAGCCACCAAAAAGCCATAAAGAAAAACATAATTGCGGCAGCAGGGGTAACTACACCAAAATTATTCTTTTTTCCAACATATATAATACCTATGCCAATAAGAAACCACATGGCAGGGTAGACAAAGGATAAAATAGTTTCCATAATTTCAAATCCTTTCTTTAAAGCTTCTAACTAAAAATGTTTTTTTCAATATTAATTATATATGAAATAACATACAATGTCAAAGAAAGAGGATATATTTTCATTTAATTTTCAAAAACCTATTGACTTTTAGCACTCCAAGTGCTAAAGTATTAACTGTAGTTAGCACTCAAAGGGCAAGAGTGCTAACAGAACAAAAATTCAGAATCACAAGGAGGTTGTTATGAGTCTTTCGGAGAGAAAAAAGAAAATTCTCACCTGCGTTGTGGAAAGTTTTATTTCTGACGGCGAGGCTGTTGGTTCAAAGACTCTTCAATCTGCCCTTGATTTTTCTGTTTCTTCTGCCACTATCAGGAATGAAATGGCTTATCTTGAAAGCGAAGGCTATCTTGTTCAGCCCCACACATCCGCAGGCAGAGTGCCTACAGAGAAAGGCTACAGATACTATCTTGATAATCTTATGGTACTGTTGCCGCTGAACGAAAGGTTAAAAGGCTATATCGACAATTACCTCGGTAAGAGGGCGGATTCCCCGGAGGGAGTGCTAAAGGCTGCAGCAGATCTTCTTACAGAGGTTACCCAGCTTCCTGCAATAGCAACCACACCTCCGGCTCCTGACGCCAGAGTGCACAAGTTAAGGTTTGTTCAGACCGGCAGACACACAGGTATGGTGGTGCTGATAACCTCAACAGGTATGGTAAAGAGCCAGCTTTTCAGAACAGAGTTTGTTTTGACTTCCGATATGCTCCGGGTGTTTGACACTGCTCTTAACAGAGTTTTGGCAGGTGTTCCTCTGAAGGATATTAATCAGGCCTTTATTCAGACCACAGCCCTTGGTTTTGGAGAACTTTCACTGTTTATGCCAAACGTTCTTCTGGCTATTAAGGATGCATCGGTAGAGGCAACACAGATTTCTCTGGCTGAAAGAGGAATGACAAAATTACTCTTTGTCAATGATTTCGACATTTTGGCTGCAAGAGATGTATTAAAATTTATGAATGACAAAAACAATGTTTCCCGCTTGCTTACAGCAGGTAAGGGCACAAGGGTGTATATTGGCAGCGAAAGCGGAAAGTATGAGCTTTACACCTCGGGAATAGTTGTTTCAAGATATACTCTTGATGGCGCTATAGCAGGTGCAGTTGCAGTTATAGGCCCTCAAAGAATGAATTACAAAGGTATAATCACAGCAACAAATTACGTTGCGGAAAAGTCGGGTGAGCTTATCAGCAGCTTGCTTGAAACAAGATAAAGACAGGAGATGAGCTTAATGGCCAAGGAAGAGATTAAGAAGAAAAAGTCAGAGGAAGAAACCGAAGAAAAAGCAGAAACAATAGAAAAAGAAGAAACCGTTAAGGAAACAGAGTCAGAAAAAGAAGCTGAATCCGAAGAAGCTAAAGAGCCTACTCCGGAAGAAAAGCTGACGGAGGAGCTAAAAAAACAAAAGGAAAGCTATCTGCGACTTGCCGCAGAGTACGAAAACTACAGAAAGCGTACACAGCAGGAAAAGCTGGGCATATATGACGATGCCACTGCAAAGACTGTTGAACAGCTTCTTCCAATGGCAGATGCACTCCAGATGGCTATGCAGAATTCAGAGGGCGCACCACAGGAATTCCTTAAAGGTCTTGAAATGATACAAACCCAGTTTAAGACATCAATGGAAAAGCTAAAGGTTGAATCCTTTGGCGAAATCGGTGACGAGTTTGACCCTAATCTTCACAATGCAATCGCAAAGGTTGAAAGTGATGAATTGGGAGAAAATCAGCTGTCTATGATTTATCAGAAGGGCTTTAAAATCGGCGACAAGATTATACGCCACGCAATGGTACAGGTTGCAAACTGTGACTGATTTTCAGTCATTTCACATAAATAAGAATATATGAAAACAAAACAAAAATTCAGTTTCATAAAGAAACAATATACGGAGGTAATTTATTATGGCAAAAACAATTGGTATTGACTTAGGTACAACAAACTCATGTGTAGCAGTTATCGAAGGCGGCGAGCCTGTAGTTATTGCAAATGCAGAGGGTTCAAGAACAACTCCATCAGTAGTTGCTTTTGGCAAAGATGGTGAAAGAATGGTGGGTCAGGTTGCTAAAAGACAGGCAATCACAAACCCTGACAAGACAATCGCATCTATCAAAAGAGAAATGGGTACATCCTATAAGGTAACAATAGATAACAAGGCTTATACACCACAGGAGGTTTCTGCAATGATTCTTCAGAAGCTTAAGGCTGACGCAGAAGCATATCTTGGTGAAACTGTAACACAGGCTGTTATTACAGTTCCGGCATATTTTACAGACGCCCAGCGTCAGGCTACAAAGGATGCAGGTAAAATTGCAGGTCTTGATGTTAAGAGAATTATTAACGAGCCAACAGCTGCAGCTCTTTCCTACGGTGTAGATAAGGAAAACGACCAGAAAGTAATGGTATACGACCTGGGCGGCGGTACTTTTGACGTAAGTATCATCGAAATGGGCGACGGTGTTCAGGAGGTTCTTGCAACAGCAGGTAACAACAGACTTGGCGGTGACGACTTTGACCAGAGAATTATCAATTGGATGGTACAGGAATTCAAGGCTGCAGAGGGTGTTGACCTTACATCTGACAAAATGGCTATGCAGAGATTAAAGGAAGCAGCAGAAAAGGCAAAGATTGAGCTTTCAGGTGTTACACAGGCTGCCATCAACCTGCCATTTATCACAGCTAATGCAACGGGTCCAAAGCACCTTGACCTTTCACTTTCAAGAGCTAAGTTTGACGAGCTTACATCTGACCTTGTAGAGGCTACAATGGGACCTGTTAAGCAGGCACTTAATGACTCAGGTCTTTCAATCGGCGAGATTGACAAAGTTCTTATGGTTGGCGGTTCATCAAGAATTCCTGCTGTTCAGACAGCTGTTAAGAATTTAATCGGCAAGGACCCATTCAAGGGCATTAACCCTGACGAATGTGTTGCTATAGGCGCAGCTATTCAGGCAGGTGTTCTTGGCGGTGAAGTTGACGGACTTCTCCTTCTTGATGTTACTCCTCTTTCACTCGGTGTTGAAACAATGGGCGGCGTAATGACAAAGATTATTGACAGAAACACAACAATTCCAACAAAGAAGAGTCAGATTTTCTCCACTGCTGCCGATAATCAGACACAGGTTGAAATCAATGTTCTTCAGGGTGAAAGAGAATTTGCAAGGGATAACAAGCAGCTCGGTTTGTTTGCTCTTACAGGTATTGCTCCTGCAATGCGTGGTGTTCCGCAGATTGAGGTAACATTTGATATTGACGCAAACGGTATTGTTAATGTATCTGCAAAGGATTTAGGCACAGGCGCAGAACAGAAAATTACAATCAGTAACTCAACATCTATGAGCAAGGATGATATTGACAAGGCTGTTAAGGAAGCTGAACAGTTTGCTGCAGAGGATAAAAAGAGAAGAGAAGCAGTTGACGCTAAGAATGAAGCAGAAAATATGGCTTATCAGGCAGAAAAGCTTGTAAACGAAAACGGCGACAAACTTGCCGAAGAGGACAAAACAGAGCTCAAAACAAAGGCACAGGCTGTTAAGGATGCTTGTCAGAAGGACGACGCTGACTTAATTAAGGCTGCAAAGGAAGACCTTGAAAAGACACTTATGGCAGTTTCACAGAAGCTGTATCAGCAGGCTGCTCCAAACGGTCAGCCACAGCCGGGTCCTGCTCCTGATATGGGCGGCGCACCTAACGGCGGTGACGACAACGTTTATGATGCAGATTTCAAGGATGTTGACTAATAATAAGGATATTTGAATTCCTAAAATATAACCCCTGAAAAAACACATTACGGGCGGTAGATTACTACCGCCCTTGGTGTTTAGAATAAAGGAAAGTATCTGTTTGTGGAGTTATACCACCGACTACATAATTTACAAATATATAACTTTAGAAACACATACTCTCAAATGAGGTGAACATAATGGCAGAAAAAAGAGATTATTATGAAGTGCTGGGCGTTGACAAAAATGCGTCAGAGGCAGATATAAAAAAGGCTTTCAGACAAAGTGCAAAAAAATATCATCCCGATTTGCACCCGGGGGACAAGGAAGCGGAAGCAAAATTCAAAGAGGTTAATGAGGCTTATGAGATTCTCTCCGATTCGGAGAAAAAGGCCAGATATGACCAGTTTGGTCACGCAGGAGTAGACCCCAACTTTGGTGCAGGCGGTCCCGGCGGCAGTCCCTTTGGACAGGATATTGATTTGGGAGATATTTTCAACTCTGTGTTTGGTGGTTTTGGAGGTTTTGGCGGCGGCAGAAGGGCAAATCCAAATGCTCCGAGAAGAGGCACAGATGTAGAAGCAAATGTTTTTGTAACCTTTGAAGAGGCTGCTAAAGGAACAAAAACACAGGTGAAATATAAGGCGATTTCCACCTGTACAGAGTGTAACGGAACAGGCGCAGAAAAGGGCACGAGCCCCAAAAACTGTACTGTATGTAACGGAACAGGCAGAGTGACAATAAATCAGAGAACACCATTTGGCGTGGTGCAAACACAAAAAGCCTGTGATGCCTGTCACGGTCAGGGTAAAATTGTTGATAAGCCTTGCAGACATTGCGACGGCAAGGGCAGAATAAGAAGAAACAGAACAATAGATATTAACATTCCCGCAGGTATTGCCGACGAACAGATACTCAATGTTGGGGGTCACGGCAACAGCGGCATCAACGGCGGTCCTGCCGGAGATTTACACGTTTATGTTAATGTTCGTCCTCACCCTGTCTTTGAACGCAGAGGGGACGATGTGTGGTGCGAAATGCCAATTACCTTTGCTCAGGCAACTTTGGGTGACGAGGTTACAGTGCCTACACTTGACGGCAAGGTTAAGTACAATATTCATGAGGGTACGCAGCCCAATGACATTTTTAAGCTAAAGGGCAAGGGTATTCCTCATCTAAACGGCAGAGGTCGTGGTGACCAGTATGTTAAGGTTACTGTGGAAATCCCAAGGAACATAAGCAACAAACAAAAAGAACTTATCAGAGAGCTGCAAAAGCTGTCCTCTGATAAGAACTATCAAAAGAGAAAATCTTTTAAGAATAAGCTGAAGGATTTGTTTGGGGAATAATAGAACATAAACACAAAAAGAGAAAAAAAGGGCAGTCGATACGACTGCCTTTTATCTTTTATTTATTAGAAATTGAAGTAAATAAAGGGATTGTAACCGCCCTTTACAATATAAGCCGTTGAAAGAATCAGAATGGCAAATAGTCCTATTTCTGTTGCAATAATTACAATGGGATTTTTGCCGTTAATTTTTTCGGAAATTTTCTTGAATAGCGGTGTGCTTACAAGAATTGCTATCACAAAAAATCCTATATAATTCAAAGCATAGTATACTGTACTGCTGTTAATCAGTTCACCGCCGCCAAACATTGTGCCAAAATAGTTCAGGGCATCGGTAATACTTTTTGCTCTGAAAAGCACCCAACCCATAATTACAAAGAAAAGGGTGTATATATGCTTTATAACCCTTAATTTGTTTGGATTTTTCTTTTCCCATCCAATGAGCTTTTCCGCTGCTATCAGTAAAAAGTACATAAGCCCCCAGCACAAAAATGTCCAGTTTGCGCCGTGCCAAATGCCTGTCAGTGCCCAAACCACAAACAAGTTAAAAACAAGACGAGCCTTACTTTTTACCCTTGAGCCCCCAAGAGGAAAGTACACATAGTCCCTGAACCAGGTGCCCAGTGAAATGTGCCATCTTCGCCAGAATTCAGAAATGGACTTGCTTATGTAAGGATAGTTGAAATTCTCAAAAAAATCAAAGCCAAACATTTTACCAAGACCGATAGCCATATCACTGTATCCGCTGAAGTCAAAAAATATTTGCATTGTGTATGCAATTGCTCCTACCCAAGCCATTACAACCGTAAGCTCACTGTTTGGCATATTAAAGGAATAGTCTGCCACCACAGCCATTGTGTTGGAGATCAGCACCTTTTTGCCCAGTCCGATTATAAATCTGCAAACACCATCCGAAAACTTGTCAAAGCTTTCTTTTCTGTGCTTAATCTGATATGCAACTGTTTCGTATCTTACTATAGGACCTGCAATCAGCTGTGGAAAAAAACTGATATAGAGCCCTACGTTAAGGGGATTTTTTTGAGCCTCTCCCTTTTCTCTGTACACATCAATAACATAGCTCATAGCCTGAAAGGTGAAAAAGCTGATGCCGATAGGAAGAATGATATTCGGTACATTAAGGTGAAGCCCTGCTATTGAGTTTATGTTTTTTACAGTGAATACCAGATACTTGAATATATAGAGTATGGAAAGATTGAACACTGCGGTCAGTGTAATAATAAGTCTTGATTTCCCTTTACTTTGCCTGAATTTGTCTACCAGAAGCCCAAAGGTATAGTTCATCAATATGGAAAGAACCATTATAAGAACATACTTTGGCTCTCCCCAGGCATAGAAAAACAAGCTGGCTATAAGCAGCAGTATGTTCTGCGCTGTTGGGAATTTTCTTAAAACCAGATAGTATAACAGCAGGGTTGCAGGTAAAAATTCAAATAAAAATACTGTACTTGCAAATAACATAAATCACTCTCTGTTGTATTTTTTTTGTCCCTCTGTATATGCATTGTTGCCGTATGAATCAATTGCAACAATACAGGGAAAGTCTTCTACTGTATACCTTCTTACAGCCTCTGTACCAAGATCCTCGTAGCAAAGAATTTCCTCTGCTTTAATTGATTTTGCAATCAAGGCAGCGGCGCCTCCCACACAGGCAAAGTACACAGCCTTGTTTCTGATAATTGCATCAATTACTTCATCGTTCCTTGCACCCTTGCCTATCATTCCCTTCAGACCCAAATCAAGAAGTGCAGGGGCATACTTGTCCATTCTGTAACTTGATGTAGGGCCTGCCGGTCCTACTGCAAAGCCCGGCTTTGCAGGTGCAGGGCCAACATAGTAGATAAGCTCTCCTTTAATATCTACAGGCAGTTCTTTTCCCTCTTTAATAAGTTCATAGAGCCTTTTATGAGCGGCATCTCTGCCTGTAATCATAGTGCCGGAAAGCAGGACTGTTTCTCCTGCTTTCAAATCCAAAATATCCTTGTCCCCTAATGGTAGTGTCAGTTTTTTCATTGTTGTACAGTACCATTTACTACATCGTTAAGTTTTTCCTGGGTAACGCTTGTATAGCCGTTAAGGTAATATTCTCCGTCGGAAAGAGTCTGCTTATCAGGAGAATAGCAATAAATTGTATCATCAATATAATAGATGAACAAAGTGGTTGTATCTGTTTTGTTGCCGTTTTCATCATAGTTCAGATACTCTACATAATAAATTTCTTTTGCTAATCTTGTTTCTTGTTTGTCGGCAAGAGTATCCTTTTTGATATCTTTTAAAATCTGTTCAATAGTTCCTGATGCTTTTTCGTTTGTATCCTTAACAGTGGCAAGCAAAGGACCCTTTGTATCGTTTACACCGGAATAAATTAAGATTTTATCCTTTGGTGCCGCTGAATTGCTGCAACCGCAGCCTGATACTGCCATACACAAAACAAGACATATGATTGCAAGTAAACCTGATAATAATTTTTTCATTTTTTACACTCCTTAAATAGTTTTTATATTAATTTGTTTCTATCTTATAACCAAGGACAAGATTTCTGACTTCCTCTGTATCTTCAATTTTTACAGAGAAATTATAGGTTTCAAAATCATTGTCTATAAGATATTTTCTGTTTTCGTATACAATGTCGAAATAGTAGGTGTCATCATTTATGATCACGTAATTTTTGTCAAATTTTATATACTCCGACTCATATTTAAACTTGATTTTGTCACCGTAGTAGCAATATTTTTTGCCGCTCTTGTCCTTTATCATTTTACACACATTAACGGTTCTGCCGTTAAAATAGAGGAAAAGACAGGTGGAGTCTGTTTCTATTTTGTACACAGACTCTTTCAGCTCAATTTCTCCCTTATAGTAATATCTAAGGGCGCTTTCGGGGCTATCCTGATAAACATTAGAATATGCTTTGTTGCCAATCATCAGAGTGCCGGGGGTAACAAACATCATTACAACACCTACTGCTATAATAAGCACTGTGATTATTGTAACTCTTACTGTTTTTTTCATATAATTCTCAACCTTAAATTCGGAATATCAGATTATTGTGCTTGCATGACGTGCCGCATGACAGCAAATATTAACAGCCACAGGCATACCTGCAATGTGGGTTGGATAGGTTTCTATATTAACACCGATTGCAGTTGTTGTGCCGCCAAGACCTGCCGGACCAAAACCCATTTTGTTAATAGATTTCAGAAGCTCGTCCTCAAGGGCGGCATATCTTTCGTCAGGGTTATGAGTATCAATACTACGGAAAGTTGCCTTTTTTGCAAGGGTTGCCGCTTTTTCAAATGTTCCGCCGATGCCAATTCCAACCACCATCGGAGGGCAGGGATTGGGTCCTGCTGTTCTTACGGTTTCCAAAATAAAATCCTTAACACCATCAATACCCTTGCTGGGGGTAAGCATTGCAATCTTTGACATATTCTCACTGCCAAAGCCTTTTCCCCCTGCCAGAATTTCAATCTTATCACCGGGGACTATTTCTGTGTGAATAATGCAGGGTGTGTTGTCCTTTGTGTTCACTCTGTCAAAAACAGGGTCATCAACTACGCTCTTTCTCAAGTAGCCGTCAATGTATGCTCTACGCACACCCTCTGTTACTGCTTCGTTAAAGGAGCCATCTTCAACAATGACTTTGTCACCATATTTAACAAAGAGAATAGCCATACCTGTATCCTGACAAAGGGGTATTTGCTCTTTTTTTGCAATATCGTCATTTTCTATTATCTGGTTAAGTATGCTCCTTGCAGTTTCGCTTTCTTCGTTATCACGGGAAGAGCAAAGGGCGTTGTAAATATCGTCACCAATATAATAGTTGCAGTTCATAAAAAGTTCTTTAACCTTTTCTGTAATTAAGGCTGCATTTATTTTTCTTGCTTCCATATAATCACCTACACAAGGTATATTATAACTTTATTTTACAAACATTTCAACATTTCCTTTAAAATGATTTAAATATATGTTAAAATTATTTTCTAAATCATAAGATTTTCAACATATAACCATCACATTTGAAAATTACTATATAATCAGAGCATAGAATTTTAAGGGAGAATTTTATAATGAGCAAAATACTTGTTGTAGATGATGAATTCAGAATTCGTGAAATAATAAAAAAATATGCAGTTTTTGAAGGCCACACAGTGACAGAGGCGGTTGATGGTATGTCAGCCATTGAAACATGTAAGGAGCAGAGCTTTGATATTATTATTATGGACGTCATGATGCCTGAGCTGGATGGATTTTCAGCTTGCAGAGAAATTCGCAAATTTACCGATACACCTATTATTATGCTTTCTGCAAGAGGAGAGGAATACGATAAAATACACGGCTTTGAATTGGGTATTGATGACTATGTTGTTAAACCCTTTTCCCCAAAGGAGCTGATGATGCGAGTTCAGGCTGTGCTGAACAGAAGCCGCAAAACAAATCCGCAAAATCAGGATGTGTTTGTTTTCAGAGATTTGTCAGTTGATTTCACTGCAAGAACAGTGTCAATAGAGGGCAAAAGAATTGATATGACTCCCAAGGAATATGAGCTTTTCTTCTATATGGTGAAGAACAAGGGAATTGCCCTTACAAGAGAAAAGCTGATTAGCAAGGTGTGGGGCTATGATTTTTACGGTGACGACAGAACTTTAGACACACATATTAAAATATTGAGAAAAAGCCTTGGAGAATACAGCAAATGTATTGTTACACTGAGAGGAGTTGGCTACAGATTTGAAACGCTTTAAATCAAAGTCAGATAAACTACCTCTGCACTACAAAATATTGCTTTGGTTTGTGTTGTTTTCTCTGATTATGTTGGTACTGCTGTGGGTTTTTCAGACAATCTTTTTTGGTGCATTTTATAAAAATGTACGTATCAATCAGGTGAAGGATTGCGCCACGTCCATTGAGGACAATATTACAGAGACAAATATTACCTCTTTGGTGGAGAATGTTGCAGATTCCAACGATGTACAGATATATGTTTATGATACCTCATCCTCTGTGCTTAAACCCCTTTATTCAACAAACAAAAGCTTTATGAGGGTGGCGGTTTTATCAATTGAAGAAAAAGAGGACAAATCTGCCGACAATAAATCCGAAACAGCGGAAAAGAACAGTGAGGACGACACAGAGGAGCGTACTCAAAACGTCATTACCTTTACAGAGAGGCAGGAAATTATGGGCAACAGCCCTTATAATTATTACGAAGCGGCACTTGAAGAAGGCGGTTCCAGTCTTATGCTCATAGATAAAAAGGATGTTGAGTCGGAAAAACAAAAGCATTTGATAAATTCCATCAGGGGTGACGCCCCTCCAATGGACAAGCTTAACACGGAAAGTATGGTGTATACCACACTTTGTACCGATAGCAACAGTAATGATTATATGCTGATACTTACCTCTCAAATTACTCCTGTTGACAGTGTGGTAACCACAATAAGATATCAGCTTTTGGCAATAACATTTTTGCTCATTGGTGTAGGTGCGGTGATAGCAATATTTGCATCGAGAAAAATCAGCAGACCTATTACAGAAACAACAAGAGCGGCAAAGGAACTTGCAAGGAAAAACTATGATGTGGATTTTGACTCCTACGGATATCTGGAGGTAACAGAGCTTAACGATACTCTTGATTATGCCGCCAAGGAACTGAAAAAGGTTGAGTTGTTACAAAAGGAACTGATTGCAAACATAAGTCATGATTTGAGAACACCTCTTACAATGATAACAGGATATGGAGAGGTAATGAGGGATTTGCCCGGAGAAAACACTCCCGAAAATATACAGATTATTATTGATGAGGCAAATCGTCTAAATATGCTTGTTACCGATTTAATGGATATTTCAAAGCTTCAGTCAGGGGCAACTCCCCTGGCAAAGGAAAGATTTTCAATTACAAATCTTATTATTGAAATTTTCCAAAGATACAACAAACTGAAGGAGCAGGACGGCTACAATCTTTTGTTTGAATATGATGAGGAAATATTTGTAAATGCAGATTTCAGCAAGATAAATCAGGTTGTGTATAATCTGATGAATAATGCAATAAACTATTCAGGCAAGGACAAAACCATTGTGGTTCGTCAGCTTTTGAAAGAAGAAAAGGTTTTAATAGAAATTGAGGACCACGGAGACGGAATTGACAAGGAGCATCTGGAAAACATATGGGATAGATATTACAAGGTGGATAAGGAGCACAGAAGCTCTGTGGTAGGCACCGGTTTGGGTCTTTCTATTGTTAAGAATATTCTTGATTTGCACAACGCTCGCTACGGCGTAAGAAGTATTGTTGGCAAAGGCAGTGTATTCTGGTTTGAGCTTGGTACAATGGAATAATAAAATGAAATAGCAATAAAAGGGCACTGCCGTTGGTTTATCCATTGGCAGTGCCCTTTTTATGATTGTGTTTTTATTTTTTTATCTTTTTACTTTCTGTCCTTCATAGTAATATATTCCATTCTGTCATGTACATTCATATATGCAGGACGGATAATCTTGCTTGGATTTACCAGCTCTTCAAGTCTGTGTGCACTCCAGCCGCTTACCCTTGCAATAGCAAACAACGGTGTAAAAAGCTTTGCAGGTAAATTTAACATACTGTAAACAAAACCGCTGTAGAAGTCTACATTTGCAGAAATCTTTTTATCTGATTTTCTTCTTTCCATAATAAGCTCTGCTGCAATTTCTTCAATGTTGCAATATAGCTGATACTCTGCCTGTCTGCCCTTTTCCTCTGATAAGGACTTAACAAAGGATTTGAATACTCTTGCTCTTGGGTCGGAGATTGTATATACAGCGTGACCCATACCATAGATAAGACCGCTTTTGTCAAAGGCTTCCTTATTAAGGATTTTTGTAAGATATTCTTTTATCTGCTCTTTGTTATTATAGTCGGTGATGTTCTGTTTGATATCGTTAATCATCTTAACAACCTTGATATTTGCACCACCATGTTTAGGTCCCTTTAAGGAACATAGTGCTGCGGCAATTGCAGAATATGTGTCTGTGCCCGATGATGAAACAACATGAGTTGTAAAGGTAGAGTTGTTACCGCCGCCGTGCTCTGCATGGAGAACAAGAGCCATATCAAGAAGCTTGGCCTCCAGTTTTGTATATTCACTATCAGGACGGAGCATATATAAAATGTTTTCTGCTGTTGACAGATGTGGCTGTGGAGAATGTATAAAAAGACTCTGCTTGTTGTGATAGTAGTTGAAAGCCTGATAGCTGTATACTGCAAGTACGGGGAGCAGTGCAATAAGCTGAATACACTGGCGAAGTACATTTGGAACAGATGTGTCCTCTGCTTTTTCGTCATAGCTGTAAAGGGTGAGAACTTCTTTGGACAGTGCGTTCATTATATTTCTTGAAGGTGCTTTCATAATGATATCACGAACAAATGAGTCGGGAAGAGTTCTGTAGTAGCCGATAAGATTAGAAAAATCTTCAAATTCCTTTTTGTTTGGTAAATTACCCATAAGAAGAAGATATGTTATTTCTTCAAAGCCAAAGTGTTTATCGTTGATAAAGCCACGTACAAGGTCCTCTATGCTATATCCTCTGTAATACAATTTACCCGGGATAGGAATTCTCTTTCCGTCCTTGTGAGTTACCGAAGTTACCTCTGAAATTTCTGTAAGTCCTGTAAGCACACCTTTTCCGTCTGCGTCACGCAAACCTCTTTTTACGTCATACTTTGTATAAAATTCGGGGTCAATTACACCGTTCTCACTGCAAATTTTACTGAGTTCAATAATTTCGGGAGTTAAATCACTGTATCTGTTCATTAAATCACTTCCTTTTGTGTAATAATGTGTTATGTTTTTTATTCTAAAAAATAAAAATATAACGTCATTATAACATAAAATTAATATTAAGGCAATATAGGAAAATCAAAAACAGTATAATTAAATTGCAGGTTAAAAATAGGGCGTAACAGTAGTAGAAAATACAACAAATTTCCTATGTATCCGCTCATTTGTAAATCTCTGTGTAAGTTACTGAATCTTTTTTCTCTATAGTCAAGGTGACGGAATTTGAATATGCGGTATTTTGGTACTAAAGGGTAAATAATTTAGATAATCAGCGATTAATCAGACCTTATGCCAACTTATCAAGAAGTTCCTTGGCTCTCTGCAAAACAGGAAGTTCC
>JAFLUK010000021.1 GCA_022508865.1 Oscillospiraceae bacterium
GTTCAGGACCAACAACGATAACCGAACGTCCGGAGTAGTCAACACGCTTACCAAGAAGATTCTGACGGAAACGACCCTGCTTACCCTTAAGCATATCAGAAAGTGACTTTAACGCTCTGTTGTTAGGACCTGTAACAGGTCTGCCCTTTCTGCCGTTGTCAATAAGTGAGTCAACAGCCTCCTGCAGCATTCTCTTTTCGTTTCTGATGATAATGTCAGGAGCTTCAAGCTCAAGTAATCTTGCAAGACGGTTATTTCTGTTGATAACACGTCTGTAAAGGTCATTAAGATCTGATGTTGCAAAACGACCGCCGTCCAGCTGTACCATTGGTCTGATATCAGGTGGAATAACAGGAACAACATCAAGAATCATCCATTCAGGTCTGTTGCCTGACTGACGGAATGATTCAACAACTTCAAGTCTCTTTAAGAGTCTTATTCTCTTCTGACCTGTTGCACCCTCCAGCTCCTCATTAATCTGAGCAGAAAGCTCATCAAGGTCAATTTCCTCAAGAAGCTCTTTTACAGCTTCTGCACCCATACCTGCCTTGAAGTCGTCTTCATATTTTTCGTACAAATCTCTGTATTCAGTTTCTGAAAGAATCTGCATTTTTACAAGCTCTCTTGCATCACCGGGATCAATTACAATGTATGATGCAAAATAGAGAACCTGCTCCAGAGATTTTGGAGAAATATCAAGCATAAGGGAAATTCTTGAAGGAATACCCTTGAAATACCAGATGTGTGATACAGGAGCAGCAAGCTCAATATGGCCCATTCTTTCACGACGAACCTTTGCTCTTGTTACCTCAACACCGCATCTGTCACAAATCTTGCCCTTGAAACGAATCTTCTTGTACTTACCGCAATGACATTCCCAGTCCTTGGTAGGTCCAAAAATCTTTTCGCAGAAAAGACCGTCTCTTTCGGGCTTAAGTGTTCTATAGTTAATTGTTTCAGGTTTCTTAACTTCACCATAAGACCATTCTCTGATCTGTTCAGGGGAGGCAAGACCGATTTTAATTGAATCAAATGTATTATTTTCCATTATAAGCTGCCTCCTTTAATTAATATTCATCTGAGCCATAGTCGTCAAAATCCAGCATATCGTCCACATCATTTACAAGTGATCTTTCGTCGAACATATTGCCTTCTTCTGAATCCTCGTCAAGCCCAAATCCATCCATAGATGTCATTACTTCTTCTTCTTCAAGTGTATCGTCACTGTCAGCCATTGGAATATCATCGTCAAAGTGCTGCTTAAGGTCGATTTCATTCTTATCCTCATCAAGAACTTTAACATCAAGTGCAAGTGACTGAAGTTCCTTAATAAGCACCTTGAAGGATTCAGGAATACCGGGAGTCGGAATGTTCTGACCCTTAACGATTGACTCGTAGGTCTTAACTCTACCAACAACATCGTCGGACTTAACTGTAAGGATTTCCTGAAGAGTATAAGCTGCACCATAAGCTTCAAGTGCCCAAACTTCCATTTCACCAAAACGCTGACCGCCAAACTGGGCTTTACCACCCAGAGGCTGCTGTGTAACAAGTGAATAAGGACCTGTTGAACGAGCGTGGATTTTATCATCAACAAGGTGATGGAGTTTTAAGTAATACATATAACCAACTGTAACAGGGTTATCAAATCTTTCACCTGTACGTCCGTCAATGAGCCATGTTTTTCCGTCTTCGCTGTAGCCGGCATCCTTTAAGCACTGGAAAATATCCTGTTCGTGAGCGCCGTCAAAAACAGGTGTCATAATCTTCCAGCCAAGAGCCTTTGCGGCATAACCCAAATGAACCTCAAGCACCTGACCGATGTTCATACGTGAAGGAACGCCAAGAGGGTTAAGTACGATGTCAAGCGGAGTACCATCAGGCAGGAATGGCATATCCTCCTGTGGTAAAATTCTGGAAACAACACCCTTATTACCATGACGACCCGCCATCTTGTCACCAACAGAGATTTTTCTCTTCTGTGCAAGATAAACTCTTACAACCTTGTTAACACCGGGCTGTAATTCAGCGGCACTGTCCTCACGTGTGAATACCTTAATATCAACAACAATACCTGTTTCACCATGAGGTACTCTAAGAGAAGTATCTCTGACCTCTCTTGCCTTTTCGCCAAAGATAGCTCTTAAAAGTCTTTCTTCGGCAGTAAGTTCTGTTTCACCCTTTGGAGTAACCTTACCAACAAGGATATCACCTGAACGCACCTCTGCACCGATATGGATAATACCGTTTTCGTCAAGGTCCTTAAGCATATCCTCACCAACGTTAGGAATATCCCTTGTGATTTCCTCGGCACCCAGCTTGGTGTCACGAGCTTCTGTGTCATATTCTTCAATGTGAATTGATGTATAAACATCATCACGTACAATTTTTTCATTAATGAGAACGGCGTCTTCGTAGTTGTAGCCTTCCCATGTCATAAAGCCGATAAGGGCATTTTTACCAAGAGCAAGCTCTCCCTTATCAGTAGCAGGACCATCAGCAAGAACCTCGCCCTTTTTAATTCTCTGTCCTCTGTCAACAACAGGAATCTGATTTATACAGGTACTCTGGTTAGAACGGAGGAACTTGATGATTTCAAATGTCTGTATTCTGCCGCTGTCGTACTGAACACAAATGTTGTCGGCAGACACGCTGAGAACAATACCGTCTTCCTCTGCAAGAACGCAGACACCCGAGTCAACACCTGCCTTGTATTCCATACCTGTACCAACGATTGGTGACTCTGTTACAAGGAGCGGAACAGCCTGACGTTGCATGTTAGCACCCATAAGAGCACGGTTTGCGTCGTCGTTTTCAAGGAAAGGAATAAGTGATGTAGCAACAGAAACAACCATCTTTGGAGAAATGTCCATAAAGTCAAATTCACTTGGCGGAAGTTCAACAAATTCCTCTCTGCAACGACCAACAACCTTTTTGTTGACAAAACGGCCGTTTTCGTCAAGAGGCTCGTTAGCCTGGGCAACTGTGAATTCATCCTCCATATCAGCTGTCATATAGACAACTTCGTCTGTTACAACGCCTGTTTCCTTGTCAATTTTTCTGTATGGAGCTTCTACAAAGCCATATTCGTTAATCTTTGCAAAGGTTGCAAGATATGAGATAAGACCAATGTTAGGTCCTTCAGGAGTTTCGATAGGACACATACGGCCATAGTGTGTATAGTGAACGTCACGAACCTCAAAGCCCGCACGATCTCTTGAAAGACCGCCGGGACCAAGTGCTGAAAGACGTCTTTTGTGAGTAAGCTCTGCAAGAGGGTTGTTCTGGTCCATAAACTGTGACAATGGGGAGCTGCCAAAGAACTCCTTGATAGCAGCTGTAACAGGACGGATATTAATAAGAGTGTTTGGAGAAAGAGCTTCAGGGTCTTGAGCCTGAAGTGTCATTCTCTCACGGATAACTCTTTCCAGACGGCTGAATCCGATTCTGAACTGGTTCTGAAGAAGCTCGCCCACACAGCGAATTCTTCTGTTACCAAGGTGGTCAATATCGTCTGTTACACCAATACCCTGTGCAAGAGTATTCATATAGTTAATAGTAGCAAATATATCGTCAATTGTAATATAGTTAGGAATAAGCTCTGCCTTGTTTTCTGCAAGGGCTTCCTTAAGCATATCCTCATTTTCACATTCGTCAAGAATTGGGAAAAGTACAGATGCTCTTACTTTCTCGTTAAGACCGCATTCCTTTTCGGCATCAAAATCAACATAGCAGCTAACGTCAACCATACCGTTGGAAATGATTCTTACAGGAGTACCGTCATCTCTCTTTACAAATGCAAGAGAAACACCTGCATTTTCAATTTCCATAGCCTTTTCTCTTGTAACTTCTTCGTCAGCAAGAGCCATTACCTCACCTGTTCTTGGGTTCGCAATGGGAGATGCAAGAACCTGACCGGCAAGACGTTGGGAAATACCCAGCTTCTTATTGTATTTATATCTGCCTACTCTTGACATATCATATCTTCTGTCATCAAAAAACAGGTTAGAAAGATGTGTCATTGCAGATTCAATTGTAGGAGGCTCTGATGGTCGGAGCTTTCTGTAAACCTCTAAAAGACCTTCCTCTGCATTGGTAGTTGTATCCTTTTCAATGGTAGCCTTGATTCTGTCATCTAAATCAAAGATGTCGATAATCTCGCCATCCTTACCTATAACAGTAAGGTTAACATCTTCAGGAGCCCATTTGTCACCGTTAGCTTCCTTTTCTGCCTTGTCCTTTAAAAGGGCTTCAAGACCTATTAAAGCACGGATAAATACTGTAACAGGGATTTTTCTGTTTTTATCAATACGAACATAGAAAACGTCGTTAATATCGTTTTCATATTCAAGCCAGGCACCACGGTTAGGAATAACAGTGGAGGAATAAAGCTCCTTACCTGTTTTGTCGTGCTCCATTTTGTAGTATACACCGGGGCTACGAACAAGCTGAGAAACAATAACTCTCTCTGCACCGTTGATAACAAATGTACCACTGTCGGTCATAAGAGGGAAGTCACCCATAAATACGTTGGATTCCTTAATTTCTCCTGTTTCCTTGTTTAACAGTCTTGCTGTTACTCTCAAGGCTGCTGAATATGTGGCGTCTCTTTCCTTACATTCAATAACGGAATAATTTGGCTTGTCAACGTCCAGCTCATAGTCCATAAAGTCAAGAACAAGGTTGCCTGTGTAGTCGGTAATACCCGATACATCTTTGAAAACTTCCTTTAATCCATCTTTAAGGAACCACTGGTAAGACTTCTTCTGAATATCAAGAAGATGTGGCATTTCGATAACTTCGTCAATTTTGCCAAAAGACATTCTCTCGTTATTGCCAAGCTTAACCGGTCTGACATCTACCACTTTAGTTCACTCCTTCTGTTATATTTGCACTGCTTTCTTTTTTGTGTGAACATGGTCCGTTCTCCCTTTTTATATACTCCAAAACAAGTTTGTAAAATAATTGTGCTTGACAATTAAAAAAACTTGTGGTAATATTCACCCATAAAGTAAAAGGGGAAAGGGCACTATTTCACGATACTATGCCAAAACATTATACAGGACTTTCCTTTTATTGTCAAGAGATTTTTGCAAATTAAGCGAAAATCCTTATTTTTTTGCAAAAAACAATCCCCCAGAGGAATTTTCTTCCTTTGGGGGACTTTTTTATTTTTTAAATTGTACTTGTTTTATTTAAGCTAAACACCCGACACCGTTGTCAGTTTTAGTATTATCGTTTTATCTGTAAACCTTGTCAAGGTAATTCAGCATAACCTCATTTATCATTGCTTCCATTTCCTCCGGATCGTCGGGAACACAAATTATTGTCTGTCTGCCGCTGCGGAGAATATATCCGTCAAAGCTACCCACTTCATTCTTTATTTTTTTAGGGATAATATCCTTGGAGGAGTTTGCCAGTGCCTTGGACAGCACATTGTTAATACCTCTCACATCATTGTCTTTTAAGCCGCCAATTACAAATAGTAAATTTACACAGTTTAAATCCTCCACAATCTGCATACCCAGACTTTGAGGTGTGGTTGCCGCAGTAACAGTATTCAGCTCATACTGTCGGTCGGCAAAAAGCTCTTTAAGCTTTTTTTCGCAAATGGCTGTTTTCTTTGCCAGATAAAAAATTACATCGCATTTCATTGTGCTTCCTCCTCTTGAACGGGCTCTGTTGCAGGCATTGTGGTTGTAGTAGCTGTCGCAGGTTTAGTGGTTGGTTTTGTAGTGGAGTTTTGGGTAGGTTTAACCGGCTTTGTGGTTTTGGTTGGCGAAGTGGGTTTGGGCTTGGTGGTAGGCTTTGGAGAAGTCGGTTTAGGTTGTGGTATTTTAGTCTTTTTATAAATCGGCTTTATGGTAAGATTACTGTTTACCTTGCTGAATGATTTATTCCACCGTAAGAATGTATATCTGTAATATTTTGTAGAAGCCTTTGTTGGTGGCTTTGGAGCTTTTGCAGATGATTTTTCTTTAACCCTTTGACTTTTTATAACCTTGCCCTTTGAGTCCAGGAATTTTACTGTATATGTTTTTTCCTTTGGTTTAGTGGTACTTGTAGTTGGTTTTGTTGATGAGGTTTCTGTGGTGGAAGTAATTTTCCAAGCAAACTTTCCGCCTGTCAAATCCTCTTTTCCTTTTATCTTACCCTCACCATCATACCAGCTTATTCTGCCCTTTTTATATTCCTCCTTAAAGGAGGTAAGCTTTGGCTGTGTTCCTCCATACCTGTAATAGAAATCAGACGGGAAATAGGCCTTGCTGTTTTTTGTTGCCTTGGAAACAGGCACGTTTTTACTCTCGCCTTTTCTTACCTTTCTTGCTACAACAACTGTTCTGTAGTTTTCGTGTACCTCATAGGAACAGGTAGAAAGGGTAAGCAGCTTATCATTTTCGTTAACGTCAACAGGGCAATTAACCATTGAACGTGCCCTGACATTGTAAACATAGTTCAAAAATTCCGCATTATTAAAGAAGTCACCCTGAATGTAATTGAAAAAGTCTTTGTCCTTTGTATTGCCTGTCGTTTTAATAACGGAAATTATCTTGTAAGTATCTGTCCCCTTTGGAGTACTGAATGTAACGGTGGGACTTTTTTTATAAAAGTCCATATCTATAGAGGTTTTGCCGTATTTTAGCAGATTTGAGAACATACTGCCGTCCATCATATGATGACCGTGTAAAATAATATTTTTGCTGTCTGTACCCTTCGAGCTACGGAAATCCACAAAAATACTGCCATAGTCGGAATAATTACCCTCGTAGTTTTTGTAAAGATAATATTGGCTTTTGAGAGTGTCCTCCTTATGATATAAAACGGGATAATCCACCTTTGTGTTAGGAATGGAAATCCAAGCTACAATTTCATTATTAATACTTTTCAGCTTTTTAAAATTCTTTGCATGGTCCTGTGTTTTTGCCTTTTCCGAAACTTCACCGTCATAGTAAATAGACTGAATTTCGGACTGAATTGCAGTGTTCTCCACAGATTTGTAAACACTGTTGTAAAGAAGATATATTCCTGCAACCACAAAGACAACAACCGCAACATTCTGAACCGTCTTTCTTATTACCTCTCTTTTGTTGTCGGCAAGCAGTGGAATATGACCTGTAATCAGCTTTTTACTTTTGCTGTCATATTCCTTGGTAATAAATTTATCATTATTTTTTATGCTGTTATCAAGGAACTTTTCTGCATTCTTAACTGTGTATTCATCTGCCTTATCCAGAGCTAAAAATCTTATGCCGGACGCAGAGAACACAAAGCCGTACGAAGTAAGATAAACAGGAATTTTCTTTTTGCAGTACGTCTTTTCCTTTAGATACTTCCAATATTCCTTTGCTCCAAAGGCAAGGGATTTGCATTTTGGCTTTAGCTTTGCAAGGGCAATTTCCAGTTTTGTAACATCCTTTTTCTTAAGCAGTTCCTTGTCCTTATCAGAAATATCAAAAATCTTTTTTTCAGGCTTTTTGCCTGTGGGTAAGTCTGTCTTGTCTTTGTTCAGACTTTTTTCCAGATAATCAATGGTATCAGCAAAAACACTCCTGAATTTTCTCTCTGTGTTGCAGCAGTTCAGGGTAACTATTTCTGTAATATTACAGTTACTGTCCTCTTCACTTTTTTCATTCAACAGAAGTTTTACCGCTCTTTTCAGGGCTTTGGGATTAATCTCATATACAATATCAAATCCCTCATAGCTGTCCTTTGCCTCATTGAGTACAGGAGCACCAATATTCAATTTTATTTCCTTATTAAGTACTAATAAAACTCTCAAAATAAATACTCCAATACTTTACACTAATTATGGATTTATATATGTAATCTTAAGATCGTTAAGTGCTGTTTCTATCATTTCATCAAAGCCTGCCTTTTCCTGTGCTTCCTTAACATACTTCAACACAGGCTTTGTTCTTGGATGTTTTGGTGTAAATACAGTACAGCAGTCCTCGTATGGCTCTATGGAAATATCAAATGTATCTATCTTTCTTGATATACGGATAATTTCCTCCTTATCCATACCTATAAGAGGACGGAACACAACCATATCTGCGGCTTCGTCTGTGGTAACAATAGCCTTCATTGTCTGGGAAGCAACCTGACCCAGACTTTCTCCCGTAATAAGACAGGAGCTGTCTGTATTCTCTGCAATTCTCTGGGAAATCTGCATCATTAATCTTCTCATAATAATGGTAAACAGTTCTTCAGGACAATCTTTCTTTATTTTCTCCTGAATTTCAGTGAAGGGAACTGTGTACATTGTAATGTTACCTGCATAGGCAGAAACCTTTTTCAGCAGTCTTACTACCTTATCCTCTGCCCTTTGTGATGTATATGGAGGGGAAGCAAAGTGGACAGCATTAAGCCTGAGTCCTCTTTTAGCCATCATCCAAGCAGCAACAGGGGAGTCGATACCACCACTGATAAGAATTGTACCATTACCACTGGAACCTACAGGCACCCCGCCTGCACCTCGGATAACACCTGCGTGAATATATGCGCCAAAGTCACGCACTTCAACTGTAACCTGAATTTCAGGGTTATGAACATCCACTGTAAGGTGGTTGAATTTTTCCAAAATTTTTCCCCCAAGCTCTCTGCAAATTTCAGGGGATTTAAGAGGAAAGCTCTTATCGCTTCTCTTTGCCTCCACTTTAAATGTATTTGCACTCTCAAGGTACTCCTCCAGATAGCTGAGGGCAGTGGAGGTAATGCTCTCCATATTCTTCTCAGCCACAACAGCACGATGAAAAGCTACAATACCAAAAACCTTCTCAAGTCTTTCACAGATTTCGTCAATATCTGCATCTTCATAGCAGGGCTCTACGTAAATGGTAGACTGGGCGGATGATATTTTGCACTGGGATGTACCGTTAAGTGCATGCTTAATGCTTCTTATCAGCATACTTTCAAAGGATTTTCTGTTAAGGCCCTTCAGGACAATTTCTCCAACCTTTATTAAAATAATCTCTTTCATAAATTTTCTTTCCTTTGTTTATGTAAACAATTAAAATCTTACCAATGTTTTAAGACCTGTTTTAATTCCCTTGATAAGCAGGTCAATGTCTTCTTCTGTATTATCCCCAGCAAAGCTGATACGCAAAGCAGAGTTTATCCGTCTGCTGTCGTATCCGTATGCCGTAAGGACATGACTAAGCTCTCCTTTGTGACAGGCAGAGCCCGAGCTGATGCAAACATCAAAATTATCTGCAAGATAGCTGAGCATAGTCTGACTCATTATACAGTTTGTGGATATGTTAATTATATAAGGAAAATCTGTACTGTTTGTGACAACATCCTGAATATTTTTAAGTTCATCCATACAGTAACTATGCAGTTCCTTTACCCTTGCAAAATTTTCCTCAATTTTAAAATTCTCCACTGCTTTTGCAAATGCACCGATAAGGGGCAACGCCTCTGTTCCGGGACGAACTTTGCCTTCCTGATTACCACCGTAAACATGGGGAACAATTCTGGTACCTTTTTTAATGTATAATGCGCCAACACCCTTTGGTCCGTGAACCTTATGGGCAGACACAGTAAGCAAATCACAACCGATTTTCTTTACTCTGCAAGGGATTTTGCCGTATCCCTGAACAAAGTCTGTGTGGAAAAGCGCAGGAGACTTTTTTCTCTTTATTATTGCAGGAATTTTGTCTGTCGGCAAAATAAGACCTGTTTCGTTATTTACAGTCATCACTGAAACAAGAATTGTTCTTTCATCAATTGCTGTTTCAAGCTGACGGGTTGTGATTACATCCTTTTCAGGTTTTATGTATACCACTTCAAAACCGTCATTTTCCAATTTTTTCATTGTTTCCAGCACCGAAGGGTGCTCGATTGCAGTAGTGACGATTTTGTTCCCTTGTCTTTTTCGTGCATTTACAGCACCTAAAACAGCAAGATTATTAGCCTCTGTTCCTCCGGAGGTAAAAATAACCTCTTTGCTCTCTGCTCCAATGGACTTTGCAACTTTAGCTCTTGCTTCATCAAGAATAAGAGAAGCATTGTACCCCATAGTATGCAGGGAGCTGGGATTACCATATTCTACGGTCATTATTTTAAAGGCAACATTTGCCGCTTCTTTATCCACAGATGTGGTTGCACTGTTATCAAGATAATGCATACCTGATACCTCGTTATCTTAAATCTCTGCGTACATAATCATTATACTACAAAAAATCTTTAAAAGAAATAGAAAATTTTAAAAACCTTTTAATACTTGGTAATAAAACGTAAATAATATGTATGGGTGATAAAATGATTTCCAACAAAGAATATGATAAGCTTGTAAAAAAATACAGCCACAAAAGCCCCATATTAAAGGATTGCATCAAAGCTTTTCTGATTGGCGGGCTGATATGCACAATAGGACAGGGGCTCCAAAACCTGTACCAATATTTTGGTATTGACAAGGACAGCGCAGGAAGTCTTGTGTCTGTTACACTGGTTTTTATCGGCATACTTCTTACCTATATCGGCTGGTACGACGACATTGCACGTCACGGAGGCGCCGGTACACTGATACCTATTACAGGCTTTGCAAATTCCGTTGCTTCCCCTGCAATTGAATTCAAAAGCGAGGGGCTTGTGCTGGGTCTTGGAGTAAAGATGTTTGTCATTGCAGGACCTGTACTTGTTTACGGAATTTCGGCTTCAGTTATTTGCGGATTTATACTTCAAATTCTATCTCTGTTTGGCATTAAACCCTTGTAAGGGTCAAAAAGAGCTCCACTTCTATTGTGGAGCTCTCTGTTTTATTTTTTAATTAACTGTTACTTTACATATTGCACTCTTCTTGCTGCCGTCTTTAGCAGTGAACTTAATCTTTGTGTTACCCTTCTTAAGACCGGTAATAGTAACAGCCTTGCCTGATTTAACTGTCTTGCTGCTAACCTTTGCAATCTTTGAATTTACAGCCTTAACTGTCATCTTCTTGTTATAAGCGGCTTTGTCAACCTTTGCTTTCACCTTGACCTTATTGCCCTTTTTAATGGTAACTTTCTTTTTGCTCAAAGTAATCTTTTTAACAGCCTGTCTTACTGTAACCTTACAAATGCTGTACAGCTTACTTCCATCTTTTGTTGTAGCTTTAATGTTTGTTTTACCTGCCTTCAGGCCTGTTACAACACCTGCTGAAGTAACCTTTGCAACACTTTTTTGTGATGATGACCAAAGGAGAGTTTTATTGTAAGCAGATGAAGGAGATACTGTTGCCTTAAGAGTTATTTTCTGTTTTGTGTAAACAGAAGTAGTCTTTTTCATAGTAATGCTTGTAACAGACTGACGAACATTAACTGTGCAGGATGCCTTTACCCCACTGCCGTCCTTTGCTGTTGCTGTGATTGTAGCAGTACCCTTGCTTACACCTCTAACAACACCCTTGTGGGAAACTGTTGCAACAAGGTTGTTGCTTGTTGTCCACTCAATTTCCTTGTTTGCTGCTGTTTCGGGAGCGACTGTAGCTGTGAGGGCAATTGTCTGACCGGTAAAAACAGAAGCAGAATCATTGTTAAGAGTAATAGTCTTCACTAAATCAGAGGATGGTGTTTGTGATGATGTTGTAGATGTCACAGATGAAGATGGTTTAGTTAAAGATGTAGCAGTTGAAGAAGTTTTAGTAGTTGTTGTCACAGTCGGTTTTGGAGTAACCTTACTCTCCATACGGTCGGTAAGTCTGTTGTCAATAACAGGACCATGGTCTACAATTGGCTTAGAATTCACATCGTCAACAACTATCCAATTGTTAGCAACTGTGTACTCGCCGTCTTTAAGCACAGTAAACTCTGCTGTGTATAACAGTGTTTCCTTCGTAAAGTTGTATGGTTTGCTAAAGCTGCTGCCGTTGTAAAAAACAAAACCGTACTGGGTTGTGTTGATAACCATACCATTCTCTGTACACATTTCAAAGGCCTTAAGACGCAGTCCTGTGTAATCATAGATTAATTTGCCCTGAAAGTCTTCCCATTTACTGTCGGAAGTAACATAGAAGTTAACTGTTACCTTGTCTCCCTGCTTGACGCTGATACTGTTCACAGCATCACCCTCTGCACTAACCGACATAAAAGTTGCAGTACACAGTGCAAAAAGCATTACTACAGCCAATGACAATGAGATTACTTTTTTCATAGTTAATCCTCCTTTATACGTGACATCTACTAATTTATCGTTTAAATAATATTAAAGACTTCTTACCTTAATAACACCGTCAACAGCAATGTTTGCGTTTGCAGCATTATCAATGATTGTATAGCTGTAGTTACCTCTTGCAGCAGTTACAGCATCATCTGAACCGGCTGCAGCCTTGATAGCCTCAACATCAGCGTCAGCCTTTGCAATAACACAAACTCTTGTGCCGCCTGTCTTATCTTTAGAAATGCATGGCATATTTACAGAGTTGACAATATTGCCGTTTTCAAGGTAATCCTTAACCTCGCTTGCAGCCATCATTGCACAGTTGTCTTCACTTTCAGGTGTTGATGCGCCAAGGTGCGGCATTGCAACAACTCCGTCCTCACCAAGGATATCATCTGTAGCAAAGTCGGTTACATATGCGCCCATTTTGCCGTTCTTCAATGCTTCAAGAATATCAGCAGAAGCAACAAGACCGTCACGGCTGTAGTTAAGAACTCTTACTCCATCCTTCATTTTTGCAATTGTATCTTTGTTAATCATTGCTTTTGTGCCGTCGTTCAGAGGAACATGAATTGTAATATAGTCGGCAACTGCATAAACATCATCGTTGCTGTCAACAATTGTGCAATCTGTGAGCTTTGCCTTGTTATCTTCGCTAAGGAAAGGATCAGTACCAACAACCTTCATACCAAGGGCTGCTGCTGCATTTGCAACCTTAATACCGATAGCACCAAGACCGATAACACCAAGTGTTTTACCCATAATTTCAGGACCTGCAAAATTTGACTTGCCTTTTTCTACCATTTTGCCAACCTGGTCACCGTTGCCCTTAAGAGTTTTTGCCCAAGCAATACCATCAACAATCTTTCTTGATGACATAAAAAGACCGGCAATAACAAGCTCCTTAACAGCGTTTGCGTTTGCACCCGGTGTGTTGAAAACTACAATACCCTTTTCTGCACAAGCGTCTGTTGGAATATTGTTTACACCTGCACCTGCTCTTGCAATTGCAAGAAGGCCTTCAGGCATTTCCATATCGTGCATAGAAGCAGAACGAACAAGAACTGCATCAGGATTTGCACAGTTGTCTGTAACTGTATAGTTTTCACCAAGCTTATCTGTACCGCACTTGGCAATCTTATTTAAAGTAAGTATATTATACATTGTAATAATCTCCTCTGTATTTAAGTTAAACTGTATATATTTTATAATGTAAACCTAGGGCATATCGGATTTTTCGGATATGCCCTATAGTTTTATACTGTTTTTATTTTTTAATTGAAAAGAAATTAAGCGTTTTCTTCTTCAAATTTCTTCATAAATGCAACAAGCTTTTCTACGCCCTCGTATGGCATAGCGTTATAAATTGAAGCTCTCATACCGCCAACTGAACGGTGGCCTTTGATGTTTACAAAGCCGGCTTCTGTAGCAGCTGCAACAAATTTAGCGTCAAGCTCCTTGTCGCCTGTAACAAAAGGTACGTTCATAAGGCTTCTGTCTTCAGGAACAACAGTACCCTTAAACATCTTTGAACTGTCAAGGAAGTCGTAAAGAAGCTTTGCTTTCTTTTCGTTCAGCTCTTTCATTTTTTCAAGACCGCCAACCTCGTTCTTAATCCATTCAAGAACAAGCTTTGCAACATAGATTGTGTAGCAAGGAGGTGTGTTGAACATTGAGTCGTTGTCAACGTGTGTCTGATAATTAAACATTGTAGGAGTCATATCCATAGCATTACCTACAAGGTCCTCACGAACAATAACAATTGTAAGACCTGCAGGAGCAAGGTTCTTCTGGGCACCTGCAATGAGGCAACCAAATTTGCTGACATCAATTGGCTCACTCATAATACAGGAAGAAATATCTGCAACCAGAGGAATATCTCCTGTATCGGGAAGCTCATGATAAACTGTGCCGTAAATTGTATTATTCATACAAATGTAGAAATAGTCAGCATCCTTTGAGAATGTTTCCTTGTCAAGCTTTGGAATATAAGAGAAAGTCTTATCTTCAGAAGAAGCAACAATGTTAACCTCTCCGTATCTTGCAGCTTCCTTTGCAGCCTTCTTTGCCCACTGACCTGTTACAACATAGTCAGCCTTGTTATTCTTTGTCATAAGGTTCATCGGAACCATTGTAAACTGTGATGAGCAACCGCCCTGAAGGAAAAGCACCTTGTAGTTATCAGGAATGTTCATAACATCTCTCATTAACTGTTCACATTCCTTAATAATGCCGTCAAACTGCTTACTTCTGTGGGACATTTCCATAACGGACTGTCCGCAGCCCTGATAATCTAACATTTCTTCTGCAGCCTTTTTTAAAACTGACTCAGGCAACATTGATGGGCCTGCTGAAAAATTATATACTCTTGCCATTTCTCGTTATCTCCTTATCCTAAATATTATAAAATAGCTGTACACCATACATTATATTCCTTTGCTTTGTTAAAGTCAATAGCTTTTCTGCTCCCTGTTGCCATTTGAACAGTATGTTTTATAGCAGATTTTAAAAATTCATAATTAATCTCTATTATCCTTTAAACCCAAAATATAATCTGTTGACACTTTATAAAATTTTGCAAGAGCAATCAGTACATCCGAAGGTATATCCCTTGTTCCTTTTTCGTAGCGAAAGTACTGGGGTTGCTTCATATGGAGATAATCTGCCAAATCCTGCTGGGTCAAATCGTTGTCCTCACGCAGCTCTCTTATCCGTTTGTAATACGCCAAATAAGTCACTTCCCTTTTAACGTTTACTATTTTGTTAACATTTCCTATTGACAGAATATCAGCCTTTGTGATAATATATCTTATATAATAA
>JAFLUK010000022.1 GCA_022508865.1 Oscillospiraceae bacterium
CCTACGGACAGCCCTTAACTTATACTCACTTTATTTAATTATTTTTATTAATCTTAATCGTAGATGTACCAGCTACCGTCAACTTTTACAAAGGTCATTTCCTGAGTTTTCTTTGCAAAACTATCAGCAAGATAATCAACAAGGCTATTGTCTATGTCAAAGTTTACCTTAACCTTAGCTTTGGTTACAGCTTCAACCTCTTCGCCGTCATAATCATCATAGTCCTCGTACTTATCCTGAATATACTCCTGCCATGTGCAGTCCATATAGTCGTGGTCCTCGTCTGTGATGTCCTCTTCCTTAACAACATCAAAATCAATCTCAATCTCGCCGAGATATCCACCGAAAGCTGATGCAAGGTCGCTTATATCAATATCTTTATCCTCAAGAACAAAGGAAGGATAGCACTTTTCAAGGGCATCCTGGTCGCCGTCGTTTATGGCAGCTTCCATATTTTTCAGCACGCCGTTGATGCCGCTGCCTGCAATTATATTAACAACAATTGCGATTACAATTATCAGTGCAACTACACCACCTGCAATAGCGTAATAGATTGGCTTGATTTTCTTAAATAAATCAATCATAGGCTGGAAAGTGCTGTTCTTCTGAACAGGAGCAGCAACAGGCTGACCTGTCATTGGGTCAAAGGTTGTTGGCGCAGGAGCCGGTTCTGCAACAGGTGTTGCCGCAGCAGCTTCTTCTGCAGGAGCAGGTGTTGGCTCTGCCACCGGAGCAGGTTCTGCAACAGGTGCCGGAGCATTTGGTGTCTGCTTCGCACCGCAATTAGCGCAGAAGCTGGAATTATCATCGATTTGTTTACCGCAATTTGTACAAAACATAATATACCTCCAAATCACAAAGAAATATTAAGCAAATAGTTCCACTCATTTTCTCTGTTTTATAGTAATTTTATTATAGCACATCTTTAATAACGAAACAATTAATTTTTACATTTTTCATCCAAGTTTTTCAAATTTCCATTATATCACCACTATAGTACCAAAAAATCCACACCTGTTTGTATATTTTTACATTATATTATTATTTTTTCGTCTTGTAAAAAATATATTTTTGCTTATAATATTATATATATTGCACAAAAGGTGATTTAATGAATTATACTCAAAAATACTTTTTAAATTTAATAAAATGCTTTTATCTTAATAAGGAATGCACTCCGCCAGAGGATGAGCTTGATATGAGGGAGCTTTACAACCTTGCCGAAATGCATGGTGTGCAGGGAATAATTTTCTCAAAAATCAAAGACTTTTCTTCCCTTACAAATTCAGAATATTATCACAGGCTCCGCATGGACTTTTTCAGTCTTACAATGGGAAGCGTGATAATAGAAGAAAATCTGAAAATCCTTACTAATCTTTTGAATGATAACGGTTGCAAGCACATACTTTTTAAGGGTTCTGTTGTAAAAAACTTTTATCCCTCAAAAGAGCTTCGTACAATGGGCGACATTGATATTTTGGTAGATGTTAAGAACTATGAAAAAATCCATAATCTTCTGTTGAAAAACAATTTTGAGTATGATGAGCAGACCAGCGAAAAATTAACACAAGCGTATGATTATAACAACACTCATTTTGAAGTTCATACAAGTCTTGCAAATAAAAATTCATATATACATAGCGGTGATTTTTTAAGCTTTTTCAGTGATGCCTTTGACCACGCTGTAAATATAGAAAATTTAACCTACTCCTTGGAGCCCGCTTATCACCTTGCTTTTTTACTCTATCATTTGGAAAGGCATTTTGAACGCAACGGCTTTGGAATAAGAATGCTCCTGGATTTTCCTTTTTTTTATGACAAAAATCAAGTTGACATCGGTCTTTTGAAAAAATATTTGGCACAAATTAATTTAACAGATTTTGCGTCCTGTATATTTAATCTTTGCAACAATATTTTTGATTCAGATTTGCCAATCATAGGTGAAAAACAGCTTGACAGCAACCTTTCTGAATTTTTGCTTAACAAAGTACTTGCCAAGGGAACCTTTGGTATTTCGGGAGGCGATGACGACTCCAGAAAAATTTTGTGGGTACAATTAAAATATGGTTACAACCCTGCAACAACATCGGGAAAAATAAAGTCTTTTTTAAGATGGTTGTTCCCCACAAAACAGGATCTTTGCGATTTATGCCTTTGCACAGAGGAAACACCAACAATCAAAATGCCTGCCGTATATTTTGGCAGAATAATAGATGCAATTAAAAAAAGAACAGGACCAAAGGGTAAAAAATACAAAACCTATAACCACAGCAAAATAAGCAATAATGATTTTCTGTACATCAATCTATTAAAAGAACTTGGTATTAAAAAATAATAAATTACTGTAAAAAACAACTTACTTATTTTCGCCTTATTCCATTGTTTTTTATATTGCTATGAGATTTTTTCTGCACAGAGGTGATAATGTGAATACGGACAAAAAATACGAAACAATTGGCAAAGTAATCTGTACAATTTCATATTGGATTTATGCCTTTAAGATAATACTTACTGTAAGTATTATTGCGGGAATTGTGCTGTATTTGATTGATTATCCCCTGTGGATTGCACCACTGATAGGACTGGGTGCATTTTTGATTTATCGCTCCATAAAAAGATTAATTTTCAGAATATTATATAAGCTTGCAAATATGTAAAATAACGGCACATCCATTGATAAAATATCACAGGATGTGCCGTTGCTTATACTTTTTTCTGATTAATCTTCTTAAAAATCCAAAGTTGGTTGTTGTATAAAAACATTATAAGTGCCATTATTATGATAATAAAATATCCTATAACAGAAAGAACATCGGGAATGTCGCCAAACATTATAAAACCAAGTCCTGCGGCGAAAATAATCTGGCTGTAGTCGTAGACAGAAATCTCCTTGGCAGGAGCATAGGTGTAGGCAGCGGTAATTGCAAACTGTCCCCCTGCGGCGGAAAGCCCTGCCATAATAAGAGAAAAAAGTTGATAGATTGTAAACATTTTGAATTCTGCTATCATTAAAGGTGTAAAAACAAGGGTGCTGAATCCTGAAAAAAACAGCACAATAAACGTTCCGTTTTCTCCCCTTTTTCCAAGATATCTTACCATTGTGTAGGCAAGACCTGCTGCCATCCCACCAACAAGACCTGCAAGGGAGGGAATAAATTCCGCATTTGCAAAATCAGGCTTGATAACAAACAGTGCGCCGATAAATGCCCCGATTACAATTACTCCCTGGGGAACAGTAAGCTTTTCTTTTAATATTATGAAGGAAAAGAGTATTACAAAAAATGGTGACATTTTGTTGAGTATTGATGCATCGCTTAACACCAAATGGTCTATTGCGTAAAAATTCCCTAAAATTCCCACTGTTCCAAAAACAGAACGGAGAATCAAAGGAGCAAGATTTTTCTTTTGAAATCCGAAGTCCTTTTTGCCCTTGAGCATCATAATCAGCGCAAAGAAAAAAGCTACAAAATTACGAAAAAATGCCTTTTCTGTAGTTGGCAAATCTCCTGACAATTTTACAAACATATTCATCAGAGCAAAGCAAAAGGCTGATAAAATAATATATACAATACCCTTGTATTTCTTGTTGATTTTCAATTTCGTCATTCTTTCTTCCAAAATTTTTACTGAAAATATTATAACATAATTATTCTGCAAAGCAAGACTTTGGGTAACACCATGAGGTCATAATAGTATAATCAACATTGGTATCAATTTTTTCTTGACAAAAGGGTTAGCATAGAATATAATTATACACAGTTTAATATAAAAACCGTTGATTGGGAGTGAGTACACTTAACGGATGTTTTCAGAGAGTTGTCGGTTGGTGCAAGACAATAACAGAGGTTTTGTGGAATGGACCCGAGAGGGCAGGCTGAAATGCTTTTGCAAAGTAGGTACTGACGGAACCCCTGCCGTTACAGAGGGGAGTATGTGTTGGCATATGTTAAAGTGGGTATATTTTATACCAAATTGGGTGGTACCGCAGAAGTTACAGGCTTTTGTCCCTTTACAGGGGCAAAGGTCTTTTTTATTTATTATTTATCATATTATTAAGGAAAGGAGGAGGCTAATGTATACACCAAGCTATGATGAAATTTCCGCATATAAGGATTACCACATTATCCCTGTTTGCAAGGAAATCTACGCAGACATTATCACCCCTATTACATTGCTTCGAAAAATAGCAGACAAATATAAAAATTTCTACCTGTTAGAAAGTATTGAAGGTGGCGAAAAATGGGCAAGATACAGCTTTTTTGGTTTTGACCCCAAGGCAAGACTCTATTGCAAAAAGGGTACAGTGACAATAGAGGGCGAGGGTGCAAAAGTTGTAAAAACGAAAAAGCCCCTTCAGGTTTTGAGGGAATACATGAGCAACTACAAAACACCTACTCTTCCCAACACACCACCTTTTACAGGGGGGCTTGTAGGTTACTACGGCTATTCTATGATTGGTTATGCAGAGCCTACCCTCAAGCTAAAGGAAAGTGAATTTAACGACTTTGATGTTATGCTGTGTGACAAGGTAATTGCCTATGACCATTTAAAGCAAAAAATTACCGTCATTGTTAATATGAAAACCAATGATATGGAAAACCAATATAATAAGGCAATTTCCGACATTGATGAAATTGTAAATATGATTTACGATAACACACCTGTTTCCTGCCAGGAGATATATGACAAGGTTGATTTTAAGTCTAATTTTTCAGAAGAAGAATATGCAGAAACTGTCAACAGAACAAAGGAATATATTTTTGACGGTGATATTTTTCAGGCTGTTATTTCCAGAAGATTTGAAACAGAATACAAGGGCAGCTTACTCAGTGCATACAGAGTTTTGAGGGTAACAAACCCCTCCCCTTATATGGTATTTATGAAAATAGGCGACAACGAAATTATTTCTACCTCTCCTGAAACACTGGTAAGATATCAAAACGGCAGACTGACCACCTTCCCCATTGCAGGTTCTCGTCCAAGAGGCACAACAGAAAAAGAGGATTTAGCCCTTGAAAAGGATTTGCTCAACGACGAAAAGGAGCTTTCCGAGCACAATATGCTGGTGGATTTAGGCAGAAATGATTTGGGAAAAATCTCAAAAATCAACTCTGTAGAGGTTACAGAGTATATGAAAGTTCTCCGTTACTCAAAAATTATGCACATCTGTTCAGAGGTGCAGAGTGATGCCAAGGATGATACAGATGCATTTGATGCAATAGAGTCTGTGCTTCCTGCCGGTACACTTTCCGGCGCACCAAAGGTAAGAGCCTGTGAAATCATAGAGGAGCTGGAAAAATGCCCAAGGGGTATTTACGGCGGTGCAATCGGTTATGTTGACTTTAACGGCAATATGGACACCTGCATTGCAATCAGAATGGCGTCAAAGACAGACAACAAGGTTTATGTTCAGGCAGGCGGCGGAATTGTTGCCGACAGTATTCCATACAATGAATATATGGAAAGCTATAACAAAGCACTTGCAGTTATGAATGCAATCAAAAATGCAGGGGAGGTTATGGAAAGATGATTTTGCTAATTGATAATTACGACAGCTTTTCCTACAATCTGGTACAACTTGCAGGCAGTATCAACCCTGACATTAAGGTTATCAGAAATGATGTAATGACTGTTGAAGAAATAGAAAATCTGAACCCCTCCCACATTATTATTTCCCCGGGTCCAGGATATCCGAAGGATGCAGGAATTTGCGAGGATATAATCCGATTCTTTAAGGGTAAAAAGCCGATTTTGGGTGTGTGCCTCGGTCATCAGGCCATCTGCGAGGTTTTTGGCGCAGAAATCACCCATGCAAAAAAGCTTATGCATGGTAAAAAAAGTACTATAAACATTGACAACACCTGCAAAATTTTTGCAAATATGGGCGACACAATGGAGGGGGCACGTTATCATTCCCTCATAGCAAAGAGAGAAACACTTCCGCAGGAGCTTGTTATCACTTCCACTGACGACATGGGAGAGATTATGGCGGTTAAACACAGAGATTATGAAATTTACGGACTTCAGTTCCATCCGGAGAGTATACTTACAAAGGGAGGCAAACAGCTCCTTGAAAACTTTTTGAATATTTGAAACAAAGGGTGAACTATTATGATTACAGAAGCAACAAAAAAATTAGTTCAAGGTGAAAGTCTTGATTTTGATACAGCCTGCGCTGTTATGAACGAAATGATGAGCGGCGAAGCTACCAATTCACAGATGGCTTCATTCCTTACTGCATTAAGAATGAAAGGCGAAACCATTGACGAAATTACAGCCTGTGCTCAGGTTATGCGTGACAAGGCTGTTCATATTAATACAGACAAGGATATTCTTGACATCGTCGGTACAGGGGGCGACGGCATTGGCACCTTTAACATTTCCACCACAGCCTCCTTTATTATTGCCGCAGCAGGAATCAATGTGGCAAAGCACGGCAATCGTTCAATGAGCAGTAAATCAGGCTCTGCCGATTGTCTGGAGCACCTTGGCATTAACATTACAATTTCTGCTGAACGTTCAAAAGAAATCCTTGAGGAAATCGGCATTTGCTTTATGTTTGCTCAAGGCTATCACAAATCAATGAAGTTTGTAGGCCCTGTTCGTAAGGAAATCGGCATTAGAAATGTTTTTAACATTTTAGGACCTCTTACCAATCCTGCAAACGCAAATATGCAGGTTATGGGCGTGTATTCAGAGGAACTCCTTGAACCTCTGGCAAGGGTGCTTTCTAACCTTGGGGTTGAAAGAGGTATGACAATTTACGGCTGTGACGGAATGGACGAGGCAACTGTAACTACAAAAACAAAAATTTGTGAAATCAACAAGGGCGAATTTAAAACCTACGAAATCACACCACAGGATGTTGGACTTAACTCCTACACTATGGACGACCTTATCGGCGGAGACGGAGAACTTAACGCAGGACTTACAAGAGATATTCTTTCCGACAAGCTTAAGGGTGCAATGTACGAAATTGTACTCCTCAACGCAGGTCTCGGCATTTATGTGGGCGGTAAGGCAGATACAATAAAAGAGGGCATTGATGTAGCAAAGGAAATGATTGAAAGCGGAAAGGCTCTTAAAAAGCTCAATGAATTTGTTGAGCTCAGCAATCGTTGATTTAATCAAAAGGTGTAGTAAAATGACAATATTAGACGAAATTGCAAATTACACAAGGGAAAGATATGTTCAGCAGGAAAAGATAATTCCTCTTGAAGAAATTAAGGCAAAAGCTCTTGCTATGAACCCTGAAACAGGCTTTCCCTTTGAAAAGGCACTTGCAAAGAATAATATTTCCTATATTTGCGAGGTAAAAAAAGCAAGTCCCAGCAAGGGGCTGATTGCAGAGGATTTCCCCTATTTACAAATTGCAAAGGATTATGAAGAAGCAGGGGCTTCTGCCATATCATGCCTTACAGAACCAAAATATTTTATGGGAAAGAATGAATACTTGCAGCAAATCAGCCAAGAGGTAAACATTCCAATCCTACGCAAGGATTTTACAGTTTGCCCGTATCAAATATATGAAGCAAAGGTAATAGGAGCATCGGCGATTCTTCTTATATGCGCCTTGCTGTCCACAGAGGAGTTAAAGGAATATTTGAAAATTGCACACAGTCTGGGGTTATCAGCATTGGTGGAGGCTCACACAGCAGATGAGGTACAGTCTGCAATTGACAGCGGAGCAAGAATAATCGGTGTAAACAACAGGAATCTAAAGGACTTTACAGTTGATTTATCCACCTGCACAAGCCTTAGAAAATTAGTACCCGAAAATATTCTGTTTGTCGGCGAAAGCGGAATAAAAACCAACAGTGATATAGAAAAGCTGAAAGAGGCTAAAGTAGATGCCGTTCTTATAGGGGAAACCCTTATGAGAAGTCAGGATAAGAAGAGAGCTTTGGAGGAATTGAACGGCGGCAAACTGTAAAAAAACATACAACATATAACATATAGAAATATTAAAGAAAAGGAGAATGGAAAATGTCAAAAGGTAGATTTGGCAAGCATGGCGGTCAGTTTGTTCCTGAAATTTTGATGAATGCCATTATAGAGCTGGAAGATGCCTACAACAAATATAAGAATGATCTTGATTTCGTTGCTGAACTCGATACATTAATGAAGGAATACGCAGGCAGACCCTCTCTTCTCTACTATGCAGAGAAGATGACAAAGGACTTAGGCGGGGCAAAAATATATCTTAAAAGAGAGGATTTGAACCACACAGGCTCACATAAGCTGAACAACGTGCTGGGTCAGGTACTCCTTGCCAAGAAAATGGGAAAAACAAGAGTTATTGCAGAAACAGGAGCAGGACAACACGGTGTTGCAACAGCTACTGCGGCAGCACTTATGGGTATGGAATGTGAAATCTTTATGGGTAAAGAAGACACAGAACGTCAGGCTCTTAATGTTTTCAGAATGAAACTGCTGGGTGCAAAGGTTCACGAGGTAATCAGCGGTACAAAAACACTGAAGGATGCCGTAAACGAGACTTTTCGTGAATGGACAAGCCGCATTGAGGACACCCACTATGTTTTAGGCTCTGTAATGGGTCCCCACCCCTTCCCTACAATGGTCAGGGATTTTCAGAGCGTTATCAGCAAGGAAATCAAATCACAGATAATGGAAAAGGAAGGCAGACTGCCCGATGTAGTTATGGCTTGCGTTGGCGGCGGCAGTAATGCAATAGGTGCTTTCTATGAGTTTATTCCCCACAAAGAAGTAAAGCTCATTGGTTGTGAGGCCGCAGGACTTGGCGCTGATACAGACAAAACAGCGGCTACAATCACCGTTGGTAAGGATGGTATTTTCCACGGTATGCACAGCTATTTCTGTCAGGACCAATACGGACAGATTGCTCCTGTTTATTCAATTTCTGCAGGACTTGATTACCCCGGAGTTGGTCCGGAGCACGCAAATCTTTACGACATAGGCAGAGCAGAATATGTAGCAATCACAGACGAAGAAGCAGTAAGCGCTTTTGAATATCTTTCTAAAACAGAGGGTATTATCCCTGCAATAGAGTCCTCACACGCAGTGGCTTATGCTCTGAAATTAGCGCCTACAATGGATAAGGATAAAATTATGGTTATTAACCTTTCAGGCAGAGGCGACAAAGACGTTGCGGCAATTGCAAGATACAGAGGGGTGAATCTTTATGAGTAAAATTACAGACGCATTTAAAAACGGCAAAGCCTTTATACCCTTTATTACAGCAGGCGACCCAAGTCTTGATGTTACAGAACAGCTTATTCTTGAGATGGACAAAAGCGGCGCTGATATAATAGAAGTGGGAATTCCGTTTTCCGACCCTGTTGCAGAGGGTATTGTAATTCAGGAAGCAGATTTAAGGGCACTTTCAGCAGGGACAACTACAGACAAAATTTTTAATATGCTGAAAAATATCAAAGACAAGGTTAATTGCGCCCTTGCTATAATGACCTACATAAATCCCATATATGCCTACGGAAGTGAAAAGTTCCTTTCCAATTGTAATGAATGTGGTGTAAGTGCAGTTATTGTTCCTGACATTCCTTTTGAAGAAAAAGAGGTTTTAAAGCCTGCTTGTGACAAATACGGAGTTGAATTTGTATCCTTTGTCGCACCCACAAGCCACGATAGAATAAAGATGATAGCCAAAGGAGCACATGGCTTTGTTTACTGTGTTTCTTCCCTTGGAGTAACAGGAGTAAGAGAAGAAATAAGAACAGACATCAGTGAAATGATTGACCTTGTTAAGAGTGTAAAGGATATTCCCTGTGCTATCGGCTTTGGTATTTCCACACCTGAACAAGCACAGGAAATGGCACGCTACGCTGACGGTATAATTGTAGGCTCGGCAATTGTAAAAATTTGCGCCAAATACGGCAAGGACTGTGTTCCACACGTTGCAGAATATGTTAAATCAATGAAGGATGCAATCTCCTCAATGTGATTATTTTGGATATAGTAAAACCATAAATCAAAACCCCTCTACACTTTTAAGTGTAAAGGGGTAAATTTATTTTTATTAAAATAGCTTATTTAACTTTCACTGTAAAATTCTTAAAGGCGCTGTTAAATTTAACCTTATTTACTGTTTTTGTTCCATAAACTCTAAATTGATTTTTTCCTTTTTTCACAGTAACCTTATAATTTGTTTTTGAAAGATTTTTTACATTCTTCCATTTAGAGCCAACCTTTTTCTGCAAAACATACATTTTTGCACCCTTTGATTTACTCCATGACAAAGATGCTGTCTTTCCTTTAATCTTCCAACTGGCTTTTGCAATTTTGCCCGGATTTATTTTAAATGATTTTGTAATGCTTCCCAAAGCACCGTTTGCACCATGGAGCGTTATTGTTGCCATACCCACATTTTTGTTGTTTTTGTAGGAAACAGTATATGGAACGTTGTCGTAGCCGGACTTCACAACTAAACCTGTTTGCTTAATATTTTTTCCTGTGTATTCTTTATTTTTAATGCCTGTAACAGTTGAAACAAAAGGAAGCAAAAGTCTGTTGTTAATATTATACTCATAACCATAAGCGTCTATTACTATACCATTAAGGTATGAACCGTTTTCATCAGGAATAACAACTATAAACTTTCCTTTTTCGTCCGGTGTATAATCGGTAGTCCATATAGAGCTTGGATGTATTTCACTGTGATTACTAACATCTAATTTAACCACCGAAACAGGATCAACACCATCAATTTTCAACTCAACACTTTTTCCTCCGTTAATAGCTTTGGAAAGAGAAAGAGAAAAATATTTTGTGTTTTTCTTTATCTGTCCGATATAAAGGAAAAACTCATCTCCCTTGTTATATGTGCTTTTCACCTTAATATAATAGATTCCTTTTGCAAGGGTTCCATAAAGATTTCTTTCGTTATTTTCTGTTTCCTTTAATTCAACCTCATTAATTAGGTTAGGATCTCTATATACATTAAAATACTCATCAAAGCTCCATCCATAATCGGAAATATTCCTAAAGCCATAGGTAATCATAACATCGGCATCATTTTCAAGTGTAAAAGAATATACTTCGTCAAGACCTTCGCTGAATTCTTTTTTCACCTGGCAAATACCCTGATTCATACTGTCCACATATGCAGTTCTGCTTTTATATACAGGAACTGTTCCAACGTCATTTGCAGATGTTGCCGAAACAGAAACGATACCGCAAGTTACAACACTCATTGCTATACATAAAGCAAGAAATACAGATGTGATTTTTCTTCTAAAATTCATAACAAACCCTCCATAAGTTTAATTTTTACCAAACTCCTATTAAACAACAAGGAGATTAGTAGTAACAACCAACAATCAATTTATGTAAATATTGTTAATCTTGTATTTCATTATATCATAGAAAGTTTATTAATTCAAGTTAAAAACACCGACTGAAAGCAAAATTCAGTCGGTGTAATTTTATATTCTGTTTAATTATTACTTCAGGAAAGCTGCACCGATAATACCGGCATCGTTGCCAAGTGTTGCAGTACAGATAACCGTCTGCTTGTCGTTGTGTTTTGTAATTCTTTCCTGCTCAACAATTGCTCTTACAGGAGCAAGGAGGGTTTCTCCCTGTCTGCAAACGCCGCCGCCAACACAGAGAATATCAGGCTGGAAAATGTTGATTACGTTTACTATACCAGTTGCAAGGTAGCTTACATACTTGTCTACAACAGCCTTACCTGTTGCGTCACCTGCAAGCATTGCATCAAATGGTGTTTTGCCGTTTACGTTGTTAAGGTCGCCGTCAACAGCCTTTAGCATATAAGAAAATTCAGCTTTTTCGTTTCTGATAGCTTCCTTTGTCATATTAATAAGCGCTGTAGCAGATGCATATGATTCCCAACATCCTTTACGACCGCAGCCGCATTCCTTACCATCCTTTACAATAACCATATGACCAAGCTCTGCGCCTGCAAAGTTACTGCCGCTGTACAGCTGGCCTTCAATGATAATACCGCCGCCAACACCTGTGCCAAGTGTAATTGCAACTGCATTTCTACAGCCCTTTGCAGAGCCTGCCAGATATTCGCCCCAAGCAGCTGCGTTGGCGTCATTCTCAATTTTAACGGCCTTGTTAAGACGCTCTTCCATCATTTTGCTTACTTCCCAATTCTGGAAAAGCAGGTTTGGAGAGGTTTCTACAATTTTAGTTTCGGGATTAACTGCGCCTGGAACACCGATTCCTATTTGTGAAATATCCTCCATTTTCAACTTTGCCTTTTTTATAGCTTCCTTGGTAACCTGGGCCATTGAGTCACAAATATCACTCTCCGGTCTCGGAATGGCAGTTTTGCATTCTGCTCTTGCTATAATATTATAGTCCTTGTCCACAACACCTGCAACAATATTTGTACCGCCAAGGTCTATACCTACCTTATATTTGCTCATCTTAAAAACCTCCTTTAGAATCCGCAAAAATACTCTGTAAAAATTATAACATCAATACCCTTTCTTTTCAATATTTACTATCATTATTATTACAAATTTATGCAGTTTATTTTATGATTTATAAAAATAATCACCGCAAAAATTAAAAATGGCGATAGAGTATATAGGAGAATTCGAGAGATTAAAGGAGATTTAAAGAGATTAGTCAGTGATAAATTAAAATTATTCAAAAAAGTGTTGACAAACCTTCCCAAAGGTGATAGAATCTACCTTGCGACTAGGAAAGAAAAGACAAGGAGGAAATTATTATGTCAACTTATATGGCTAAAAAAGGCGAAGTTGAACGCAAGTGGTATGTAATTGACGCCAAGGGCAAAACTCTTGGTAAGGTTGCAACTGAAGCTGCTACTCTGTTAAGAGGCAAGCACAAGGTAACATTTACACCACACGTAGATTGCGGCGACCACGTAATTATTGTAAACTGTAAGGATGTTGTTCTCACAGGCAACAAGCTTACACAGAAGAAATGGTACAGACACACAGGCTATATCGGCCACTTAAAAGAAACACGTTATGACACTCTGATGGCTACTCGTCCTGAAAAGGCAATGGAGCTTGCTGTTAAGGGTATGATTCCTGACAACACTCTCGGCAGAGCACAGTTACTCAGATTAAGATTATTTGCAGGCGCAGAGCACAACCACGAAGCTCAAAAGCCGGAAGCATATGAAATTTAAGGAAGGAGGCTATTATAATGTACGATAAGACACCATTTTTCTATGGCACAGGTAGAAGAAAATCTTCAGTTGCTCGTGTTAGACTTTATCAGGGCACAGGCAAGATTACAATTAACGACAGAGATATTGATGAATATTTCGGTCTTGATACACTCAAGCTCATCGTTCGTCAGCCTCTTGAACTTACAGAGACAGGCGAAAAGTTTGACATCGTTTGCAGAGTTGCAGGCGGCGGCGTTACAGGTCAGGCCGGTGCAATCCGTCACGGTATCTCCCGTGCACTTCTTCAGTATGACAGTGAAAACCTCAGACCCGCTCTTAAGAAGGCAGGCTTCTTAACTCGTGACCCACGTATGAAGGAAAGAAAGAAGTACGGTCTCAAGGCTGCTCGTCGTGCACCACAGTTCTCAAAGAGATAATCAATATATTATCTATACACAAAGCCTCCGATTTATTCGGAGGTTTTTTATTTCTCATTTTGGTTTTTTCAAATATTAACAAAGAGCCAACAAAACACCCTGAATGTTGTTTTTTACAGTCAGGGTGTTTTATACTGTATGGAAATTATTAAGGTTTACGCATTCCGCATCCGCAGGTACCTACATAATTTTTGTGATATTTGCCACAAGCGGGACATTTCCACATATCATCTGTAACTTCCACTGCCCTTTTAGTTGCTGCAGAGGAAGCGGAATTTTTTGCAATTTCAGTTGTTTTCTCTATCAGTTCCCCAAATCCATAAACAATAAGACTGCCAATATACGAGGGAAACCAACCAAACAATAAAGTAAAGAAACCTTCAGCTATTAAGCCTCCACCGCCATGACTTTCTTTAACACCCATTGATATTAATACAATACCAATAATAATTGAAGCCGCAACAGCTATCCAGAAAATTACACTTGCATACATTTTGATTCTTGTTCCAATTTCATCAAACATAAAAATTTCTCCTTTTGTCAAAAAATATATTATTACCCGAATGCGGGCAATAATATTATAGCCCGATAATGGGTAATTGTCAACACACGAACAATAAAATATACTTTAGTAAAAGGGTGTATTGCTATGATTGTTTACGACAGATTGTGGGAGACTTTAAAAAGAAAAAATATTTCACAATATAAACTGATAAAAAACTATAATATCAGCACAGGTCAACTTGACA
>JAFLUK010000023.1 GCA_022508865.1 Oscillospiraceae bacterium
TCAATGCCACGCTTGTCACATTCCTTTATAAGCTGGTCAAAATCATCAAGTGTGCCAAATTCAGGGTCAATGTTGTAATAATCCTTAACATCATACTTATGGTATGATGGTGAAGGCATCATTGGGCTTAACCAAATACCTGTTATACCAAGGTCATCATCTGTAGAATCATCACCATCGTTAAGGTAATCAAGCTTGCTGATAATTCCCTGAATGTCACCGATTTTGTCATTGTCGGAGTCACAGAATGAGCCAATCCAAATCTGATAATAGTTGTTGTACTTATCATCAGGAATGTTAATTTTTGCTTCCTCCAGCAAATCTTCTGTAGACTTGCTGCAACCGGTGCAGATAAGCACAGTAAAAAGCAAAGTAATTGTAATGAACAGTGCAGTAATTTTTTTCATCAATATTCCCCAATTCATAATAACTTATATAATAAATTTTAACATTTTAAATGGGAATATTCAATAGGTATTTTACTACTTTTGACTATTTTTATTAATTTTTGCAGGAAGAAAAAAGACCCCACAGCAAAAGCTGTGGAGCCTTATAATTAAACTTGAGTTATTAGCCCTTAACACCGCCGGCTGTAACACCTTCAACATAGTAGGACTGCATCTTGAGGAACAATACTGTAATCGGAATTGCAACAAGTGTTGAACCTGCAAGGAACCTTGTAAAGTACTTACCGATATACTGCTGTGCAATCATAGTCTGCAAACCAACAGAAACAGTATAATTAGCACGGTTATCACCCATGATAATCCTAACAAGGATAAAGTCTGTCCATGGTCCGATAAAGGATGTAAGAACTGTGTAAACAACGATTGGCTTGGACATTGGAAGAATAATCTTCCAGAAAATCTGATTCTTTGTGGCGCCGTCAATTGTAGCTGCCTCGTCCATTGCCCTTGGAATTGTATCAAAGAAGCCCTTACTAATCTGATAACCAAGACCTGCACCTGCAGAGTAACAAATTACAAGAGCAGGAAGAGTCTGTGTAAGATTCATAGCCTTTAACAGATAGTAAATAGCAATCATTGTCATAAATCCCGGGAACATACCGAGAATCATACCAACGTTGATAAGTGGTCTTCTTGCCTTAAATCTAAGACGGCTGAATGAATAACTTACCATCAGAACTGACAGTGTTGAAATTATACAAGCAAAAATTGCAACAACAAGTGTATTCAGGAACCATCTTGGATAGTCAAGCTGTGATGTGTCTGTGAACAAAGAAATATAGTTCTTAAATGAGTATGTTTCAGGAATAAGGTACTGAACAGCAGAACCACCCTCTGCACGGAAGGAATGAAGCACCATCCAAAGAAGAGGAGAAATCCAAATAAGACCCAAAACTGCCAGAATGACGTAAATTAAGGCATTTGCCAGATTTCTTCTAAGTTTATAACTTTTTATCATGAGAATGCCTCCTCGTCCTTTGCAGATTTTGTCAGGTTAAATGTAATCAGTGACAATGTTGCACAAACAATAAATACAAGAATACCTATTGCAGCAGCATAGTTGTAGTCCTGAGAACTCATAGTCAGCTTGAACAACCACGTTACAAGCAAGTCAGTAAAGCCTGCCTGATACAAGTCTTCACTGGTGGGTGCACCGTTTGTCAACAGATAGATAACGTTAAAGTTGTTTATGTTACCGATAAATGTTGTAATCAGATAAGGTGTTGTAACAAAGAGCATATATGGAAGTGTAATCTTCATAAAGCTCTTTACAGGACCTGCACCGTCGATTGTTGCCGATTCATAAAGGTCGGCAGGAATATTCATAAGAATACCCGTTGTAATAAGGATGGTATATGGAATACCTACCCACAGGTTAATAACAATAACCGTAATTCTTGCAACAAGTGCGGAATCGTTGATAAAGTCAATTTGCTGCATACCAAGATTCTGAAGAATAATATTGATTGCACCTGTGTTGAGCTGAAGCATCTGGTTCATAACAAGAAGTGTAACGAACTGTGGAACAGCAACAGTAACAACAAATAATGTTCTCCAAAGAGACTTAAGCTTAATTCCCTTTTTGTTAATCATAAGAGCAACAATCATACCCATTATGTAGTTGAGGAATGTTGCAAAGATTGCCCAAACGATTGTCCATTCTGTAAGTACAAGGAAGGTATGACCCATACTTGCACCGCCCTTGCTGTCGAAAACCTCTGCAAAGGTCTTGAGGCCCTGCCATGTAAACAGAGCATTAGGAGCAAGGTTAGGCGGACGATAGTTTGTAAAGGCAATAAGAATCATAAAGATTAAAGGAAGGATTGAGAAAACACCAATCATTAAGCATGGGAAAGACAAAAGTGTAATGTGGAACTTTTCGTCGCCAAATGCCTTTAAATCTTCCTTGAATGTAGGTATATGCTTGCCCTCAGCCTTAAGCTGCTGAACCATATATGCTGACTTTGTGTTAGCTATGTAGAACACAAGGAAAATAATTGTAATAACAATTGTCATAACACCATAGAGGAGAATAAGCATGGAGTTGTCGCCGTCCACATTCTGGAAACGGCCGTTGACCATTTTAAATCCGCCTTCTTCTGTACCCAGTGTTCCGAATTTTGAAATATATACTGATCCGAATGTGATCATATATACAATGTAAGCAGCTTCTATCAATAAAAACAGAAGGCCTTTAATAAACTGTCCCTTGCTTGCATTACCTGCACCCATAACAATATAGGACAATTTTGTTGCCCAGTCGCCTTTAGCAAATCTCTTACCGTAGTTTGCAAAGGAGTGACCAATACCCAATACTAAATTCTTAAAGAAATTACCAAGCATAACAAAGAATTTTGCAAGGTTCTTTGGTAAATTACTAAAGAATGTCTTAATCTTATAACCGGCTCTCTGTAAAGGGTTAAGCTGCACATAATCTATATATTTCATTGATTCACTCTCCTTTTTCGCCCTCTCATTAAAGGCAGTTTAAAATAAGTACTGCAGACGGCATCTACCGCCTGCAGTAACTATGAATTACTGAAACAATAGCAGAAATTAGCCGTTTACGTTTGCCAGTGTCTTGTCAAGAAGTGTCTTGAGTGTCTTAGTGTCGTTCTTTGTGCCGTCCTTGTAAAGCTGTGTGCCAAGGTTTGCAAATGGATCCCAGAACTGCTGAATGATGTTAGCCTGAACTACGAATGTCTTTGCTTCTGTAAGCATTGCCTTTGTGCCGAGGCTCTCGCCAACTTCAACACCCTTGTGTGTTGGTGTCCAGCCAAGTTCATCAAAACGATCCTTCTGACAATCCTTGTCAGCAAGATAATCTGCAAAAGCCATAGCAGCATTTGGATACTTGGACTTTGCATTAACACCGATGTATTTGTAACCGATCATACCAACGATGCTTGTATCCTTGCCGTTAATATTGATTGTTGGAAGTGGAAGTACGCCGTAGTCATCGCCAAGAGCTTCGCTGTCGATAGCTGCGTTCCATGTACCGTCGATACCGGCGCCGCAAGTTTTCTTCTTTGTTAAGAAACCTGCAGAAATCTTATCTGCAGATGCAGGTGTAAATGTGCCCTTATATTCACGGAAGAGCTTTGAGAAAGCCTGCATTGATGCAACAACATCATCTTCGTTGTAATTGTTGAACTTCTGAATATCCTGAGCTTCGCCATCAAGACCTTCTAACTTAAGACCGCCTGTGAAAGCAAACATACATGAGTAGTAGCCGTTACCTGCATCCATGATGAACTGACGGCCGGCCTTCTTACAAGCAGCAAGAACGCCCTCAAGTGACTTTGCGTCTTCGTCAGAAACTACTGACTTATCGTATACAAGATAGTAACCGTTGTCTGTTTCAGGGAAAGCGTAAAGAACTTCCTGTCCTTCAAAGTCGCCCTTAACTGTCTGAACAGCTGCTTCTGTGTGGTTTTCTTTAATCTTATCTTCGTAATCTGTATAAACAGGGAGAAGTGCCTTAGCAAGGTTCAGCTTTGTGAGCTGGTCAGAAGCAAAGCCGAATACGTCAGCTGCTACTGTTGGGTCGTTAAGAAGCTGTGTACCTGCGTCACTTTCTTCCTGTGCAACACATTCAATTTTAACATTCTTGTCTGCATTAGCTTCTTCAAAAGCCTTTGCCTGCTTCTTGAGTACGTCTAAAGAAGCTGCAGGGCCCCATACCTTAAGCTTTGCGTTAGCTTCAATAGCTGCGTCTGTTGATGTGTTTGAGTCGTCTGTGGAGTCTGTGTCACATCCGACAAAAACTACTGCCATAAGAGCAATAGCGAGAACTAATGATAAAATTCTCTTGATTTTCATTTGATTTCCTTCTTTCATATAGAATAAAATAATTTCGTGTCGGTTGTGAAATTCCCCTCAGGATAGGAGTTCACACACCTTATCACTGTAATAAATTGTACCACAAATCAACCAATAATTTCAACTCCCTTTGTACTTTTTATCTAAAACGATAAAACTTAAAACACTTTTTATGCAATATCACAAGGGATTCTTTCTTAACTGTATCTTTTGCACAAAACAATCACCTGATATTTGTGTATTTTGCTCCTAACTGTTTTGTGCATTTCGTCAAAACCAAATTATACTTTTTGCAACAAATGTGTAGGTTCTTTCTTTCCGTTAATCAAAATCAGCCGATTTAAGTATTTTTCTTTATTCCTTCGTGTAAAATAACCAAAAGGACTTTTTCAGGTTTGACAAACTCGATTAAAAGTTGTAAATTTATCATATACATTATTATAGAGTTTAATACATTTATTATCTGGAACTTCGTTCCAATGAAAGGACATAAGAATGCTACTTACAAAGTTACTTGAAAAACTTGAATATACTGTTATCAAAGGCAATACTGATATTGAAATCTCTGATGTAATATATGACAGCAGAAAGGTAACACAAAACACCGTTTTTGTTGCCTTAAAGGGCTACAATGTTGACGGTCACAAATTTGTTATGCAGGCTGTCGAAAAGGGAGCGTGTGCAGTTGTTGTTTCCGACCTGATGGAAATAAACAGCAATGTTACCGTAGTTAAGGTTGACGACACCAGAAAAGCTCTTGCATATATGAGCGCAATGTACTTTGGCGAGCCTGCAAAGGAGCTTACCACAATTGCCCTTACAGGAACAAAAGGAAAAACCACCACAGTTGCAATGCTGAAAAATATTCTCAATGCAGAAGGTATTTCCGCAGGAACAATCGGCACTCTTGGCATTATTATAGGAAACAAGGTTTATAAAACCAACAACACAACTCCTGAATCATACGAAATTCAGCAGGCTATGCGCAAAATGGCAGATAGCGGCTGCAAAGCTATGATAATTGAGGCTTCCTCTCTGGGACTTAAGTGGCATAGAACAGATGCAATTAACTTTGATTACGGAGTTTTCACTAATTTCAGCCACGACCACATTGGGGACAGCGAACACAAGGATTTGGAGGAATATTTGCAATGCAAAGCAATTCTGTTCAAGCAATGCAAGGAGGGCATTTTCAATATAGATGACCCTGTATTTGAAAAGCTGACAATAGACGCTACTTGCAACAAAACCACCTATGGCTTCAGCGAAAGTGCTGATATTACAGGCTTTGGCGATAAACTTATTTCAAAACCGGGTTACATTGGTGTGCACTTCTCCACAAATGGTATTTGTAATATGAAGGTTGATGTTGACATCCCCGGTAGATTTTCTGTTTACAATGCTCTTGCCGCAATGACAACAGCACTGAAAATGGGCATTTCAAAGGAGGCTATCCTCAAGGGTCTTGATACTGTTATGGTTAAAGGCAGAGTAGAGGCTGTTCCTGTTCCCGGAAATTATACAATGCTGATAGACTACGCTCACAATGCTCTTTCTATGGAAAATATCTTAACCACCTTAAGGGAATACAACCCCAACAGACTGATAGTGCTCTTTGGTGCAGGAGGAAACAGACCAAAAGTAAGACGCTACGAAATGGGCGAAACAGCAGGCAGACTTGCTGACCTTTCTGTACTTACAGAGGATAACAGCCGTGACGAAGATGTTATGGATATTATTAACGACATTATTGAGGGCGGAATTAAAAAGACCAACGGTAAATATGTTGTTGTTCCCAAGAGACAGGATGCAATAAGATATTGTATGGAAAATGCACAGGAGGGAGATATTGTTGTTCTCGCAGGAAAGGGACACGAGGACTACCTTGAAATCAAAGGCGTTAAATATCATCTGGACGAAAGAGAAGTAATTGCAGAAATTGTTGATTCAATGAAAAATAAATAAAAAACGTATATAAAAATAGCAATGGCTTGAAACCAAAGTTTCAAGCCATTTTTGTTGTATCTGATTTTCAGTTATCTCTTTTGTTATTACAGTACTTTTATTCAGAGGAAGGACACGTCTTTTTCAGCCTGAAATCTTTTTAAATTTCCTATTTTAAATATTGATTTTAAGTTTGCTGAATGTTAAAATCGTTTATATAAAATGGATAAGTGTTATCATCAGTGCGAAGGATAACAAACGATGATAATGCTATAAGTAAAGCAGACATAAGTTTTGCAACCTGAGCAGAAAGGAGGATTTGCCGTGAAAAAAATCAGAAAACCCATAAGCTTATTGTTGATGTTTTTAATACTTTTCAGCGCACTTACTTCAGTATCAATAGTATCAGCCGCTTCGGCGTCTTCTGTGACCCCTCTTCCCTGCGTGAAGCAAAACGATGAGCACTGGAAAAACTACTACTACAACGAAGGCAATCTTTACGACACAGCCTGCGGTATCTTTTCAACCGTGAACGCAGTAGGTTATCTGACAGGACAAAGAATGAGCGTTACCGAAGTAGCAGACTGGGCGTATAGTATTAACGCTTTTAATGTTATAGATTCGGAAGGAACATACAGAACGGTTTTATATCCCCGGCTTGAGGAAAAATACGGTGCCGCCTACGGTTTTACTGTGGATTGCGACACATCAAACACCGGATATTGGGAAGGTTCATCCTCAGACACACTGAAAAATCACCTTGAAAACAGCGGAGTTGCCATAGGTCATGTTCCCGGGCATTTTATCGCTATCGTGGGTTATGACAGGGAGGAAAACAAGTTCCATATTTATGACAGTTATGGAACAAGCGGCAGAGGTACCAACACCAACGGCGGTGATGTGTGGGTTACTCAAAGTCAGTTGGCAACAGGACAGCTTAATCTTGATTGGTTTTGTCTGCTGACTTCAACAGGCAGTACAAACAACCCCAACAGCTCAAGCAGCTTGCCTGCAACCTATTCATCAGGCATTTATATGACAACAAATCATCTTAATATGCATAGCAGCCCTTCTGCTTCAGGGGATATTTTGGCAAATATTCCATCCAACACCCTTGTTTATGTTAAAAAAACTTCAGGCGTTTGGGGATATGCAACTTATAATAACGTAAGCGGATACATCAGATTATTTTATGCTGCACGTGTAGGTGATTTGCCCAATTCAGATTGGGATGGCATTGGTATTTACAAGACAACATCAAACCTTAATATGCGCAGCAGTGCGTCTGCAGAAGGCTCTATTATCACAACAATTCCCTTGGGTACAAGTGTTTCTGTTGCAGAAATTCTTAACGGCTGGGGATATACCTATTACAACGGCAAGACAGGCTACATCAATCTGAAATATACTACACGCACAGGCAGTTTGCCCTATAATCCCGGGGTGTATCAGACAAAAAGCGATTTGAATATGCGTAGTCTTCCGTCGGTTTCCGGCAATATTGTTGCTACTCTTTCGGCAGGCACAACTGTTTCCGTCATATATGTTTTTGACGGCTGGGGATATATATCTTATAACGAAAAGAAGGGATATATCAACCTCTCTTATGCAAACCACACAGGTGATTTACCCAAAGAAACCTTGTATTCTGCGGGAGTATATGAAACCACATCAGAATTGAGTATACGTGCTTCCGCCTCTGCTTTAGGCACTTATATCAGTTCTGTTCCCAAGGGTACTGATATTTTTGTTACCTCTGTTTCAGAAAGCGGCTGGGGATATACCTCCTACAACGGCTCTTACGGATATGTAAACCTAAACTATGCAACACCCACAGGCGATTTGCCCGAGTCTGCCAATAGTCCCACAGGAATTTACACTGTTAAAACAGACATCAATATGCGTATCGCTTCTGCACATAACAGCAGTATGGTGACTATGATTCCTGCAAATACCACATTTTATGTTACAACAGTTTCCGGCGGTTGGGGCTATACAAAGTATATGGACTACACCGGCTGGATAAATCTTTCAGACGCTACATATGTAGCCCCCCTGATAACTTCCGATGATATGACAACATCAACAGACACAGTCGGCACACCAACAGAAAACAACTTACAAAATACCAATACATCGGAAATGATTGAAAGTATAGAAATTAAGAAGCTCCCTGACAGAAAATTTGTTGTCGGTACTGAATATGACCTTAGTTATTGCCTGCATGGAATGGAAATTAAGGTCACCTATTCCGATGGTACAAATGAAACATACACCTGCAAGCGTTACGACGAGTTCTCTTCCACCTTTGAATTTTCGGCAAAATGTATAAATCAGGGTTTTATGATTCCTGATTTGGGAGAAAATGTAATCACCCTGTCTTACGGCGGAAAATCAGTTGATTTCACAATTACAGGCTTAACGGTTGAGAATATAGAAATAACTAAAGCTCCGAAAAAAACTAATTTTACCATGGGACAGGAGTGTGATATTTACAGCTGTCTTGAAGGAATGGAAATAAAAGTAGGGTATTCCGACAATACAGAGAGATTATATACTTATGAAAATGATATTGAATTGTTTATGTATGAATTAGAATTCTCCGGTGAATGTTTTGACGAAGACACAGATAATATGACTCCCTCTCCCCCAAAAAACATAATCCTTGTAATTCACTCCCATAAGTGGGCAATTTTTACAGTTTCAGACCTTAAAGTTGAGAGTATAGAGATTAACAGGCTCCCGAACAATACTGAATTTCTATTTGGGGACGAGTATTATATCTACGATTATCTTAACGGAATGGAAGTAAAGGTAACCTATTCCGACAAAACAAGCCGTGTATTTATTTATGAATCCGAAAATTATGCTGATAGGTTTTTCATTGAGAACGAATTACAATTCTCCGGAAAAAGCATGGACGAAAACGGAGAAATAATTACTCCTGCTTTAGGAGAAAATGTGATTTATGTGCACTACCATGATAAATCCACCGACTTTACCGTCAACGGCGTTTTTCGTCCCGGTGACACTGACGGCGACGGAAAAATAACCATCACAGACGCTACCCAAATTCAGAAATTCATTGCAGGAATAATTAATTTTAACGACGAGCAAATGCGTGTTGCAGACCTAGACCAAGACGGAACAATAACAATTAAAGATGCAACCCTTGTCCAAAAATTTGTTGCAAATATAATCGACTCCTGCACTTAACTTTGTTAAAAAGACAATTTATTTGGTTGCTTTTTATTGCATAAAATTTATGTTGGACAATGCTTTAAAACGGCAAACAAACTTAACATTAAAAATTAATAATATAATCAAACAACTCCCGTCCCCATTGGGTGGCAGGAGTTGTATTTTGTTTAGGAGTAATTATTTTCGCCGAAGTAATAAAGGTACAAATCCTCCAGGTTCGGTCTGACTTTTGTTTTGTTCAGTTCATCGGGCAGGGAGTCGGACACAACTCTTGCGATGACATCACTGCCGCTGCGGAAGATGTTGCTGACGTTGTGGTTCTGTTCAAACTGTTCAACCTCGCCGTCGGGAACTTTGATCTCATAGACCATATTTTCAATTCGGGTGAGGAGATTTTCTGTTGTATCGCAGGCTATGAGCGAACCGTTTTTGAGGAGCATTACTTCCTTTGCGATGAATTCGATGTCCGAGACAACGTGGGTTGCCAGAATAACAATTTTATTCTCGGATATCTCGCTTATGAAGTTACGGATTCTTATTCGCTCCTTTGGGTCCAGCCCCGCCGTGGGTTCGTCGAGGATAAGGATTTCGGGGTCGTTTAAGAGAGCCTGCGCAATCAGCACCCGCTGCTTCATACCGCCCGAGAATGAACCTAGCTTTTTGTGTGCGGCATCGGTTAAGTTTACTGTATCAAGAAGCCGGGTTATCTTAAGCTTGGCTTCTTTCTTTTTCAGTCCCTTGAGTGCCGCCATATACCACAAAAAGCGGTTGGCGGTAAAGTCATCATATAGTCCCTGCTGCTGCGGCATATATCCCAGCACAGTCCGAAAATCCTTACCAAGCTTATTTGTGTCTTCGCCGTTGTACTTCACAACTCCGCCGTCAGCACGTATGTTATGGGTGATTATGTTCATCAGCGTACTTTTGCCGGCCCCGTTAGGTCCCAGCAGTCCATACACTCCGGGTGTGAGTGTTACGGAAAAGTCACACAGCGCCTTGACCTTTCCTCCCTTATATGTCTTATTGAGATTTTGTATTTCAAGCTTCATTTTTGCCACTCCTCAGCGATGTATTCGTAAACATTTTTGCCGTGAAAATCAGCGAAACTGCGCTTATAACCGCGCACATAACAACTAAAATAAACAGTCCGACAGTATTGCCGTTTGCAACAAGATAACCTACCCGCACACTTTCAATGCTGTAGCACGCAAGGCACGGCGCAAGCAGAACAACCGAGCAGATAATCATTACGTAAAGGTTATTTTTTGTAATTACCGACACAAGCGTGCTCACACACATAAAGGTAAGAAGTATTAAAAAACAGCACAGCATATTCACGCAGAAAGCAATTATTACATTCATAGTGGTGGCAGATAATGTGCCGTACAAGCACATAAGAGATGTACGGAAACTGTCTGTCCCGTAGGTCGAGACAAAGCGTATAATGTACGGCACAGTTACCTCTGCAAATACAAGCACCGTCGCCAACAAAGCAATAATCATCTTCCTTATATAAAGCCGAAGCTTTCCGTTTCTGGTCGGACGTATAAGGTTAATCATTTTATTCTTGTATTCTGCAGTAAATATGCAGGGAAGCAGGATAATCACAAGGAGAGTAAACATCATAAAGTTGTTCCACTCTCTGGTTGGGCTGGATACAAAGACCTGGTAAATGTTTTCGTCTATAAACCTCGCCTCAACCCCCTGCTTTTCCAACTCCTTTAATCGGTCGTACTGCTCAAGCACACGCTCAAAGGCTTCCTGCTTACCTTCAATGATATTCTGCACAGAGCGAGCCATCGCCTGTTTTGCATTATCGTTAAGGGAATCATCCTCGTAAATCTTGGTGATTTTCTGCTCTAAACCGTCCAGATACGCCTGTTCGTCGGCAATATATTTCTCTTTTTCGGTGGTAATTTCTCCGGAAAGGTGCTCCATATACACCTTGTATTGATAGTCGGACTGCCTGACGAACGGGTATCGCACAACACCTATTGACGAGTAGACAGCGTACACAGTTAGCAAAATGAGGACAACCGCCATTTTATTCTGAACAAGGAATTTAAAAAGCTCGCCCACAAAGATACTTGTGCTACCCTTTATTCTGTAGAATTTAGCCTTCAGTCTTTCAAACACTCCTGAAAGCACGCTTGCCTTTTTCTGCTGTACCCTCAGGCAGAATTGTACACAAGTTGCAAAAAGCAATCCCAAAAAGCAAATCCCAAAGAAAGCAGTCACAAAGACATTAGCAGTTACAATATTTGAAAACAAGTCAAGGTTAAGGTAGTGACCTATAAATTCACCGCCGTCAAACATATAGAATATGTTTATATATTTGAGCAGACTAAGCTCCGAACCTGAATCAATAACAGTGTACAGAAGATACTCCGCACCCAGTGCTCCTGCTCCCACCGCATACATAAGGAAGGGGCTTGAAAAGGTTATAAAAACGAACGCAACGAAAGACGCTGTAATCAGTGCCGTAATAACCTTGAAGAGAATGAATATCAACTCAAACTCCATAATATTCAGCGCAAAAGTGCAGTTGCGGAATTCAGGAACAGACTGTATACTTGCGCCAAGGTCGGTACTTCCGTAAATTGCAGTACTGACAACAAAATTTGAGCCTGCAAATATCACTACCGTGACAGTGGTGGTGATAAAAAGCGCAATAATCTTGGCAAATATGGTGTTCAGTCTGCCTTTTGGCGTGCATTTAACAAGCGAATAGAGCGACTGCTCTCTCTCAAAGTTAAAGAGGTATATGCAAATAAGAAAAACAATAGCGATAATAACTATGTCCGTAACCCCGAACTCTACCGCCGAAGTGACAGGCTCGGTATTCACCAGTGTCAGCCTGTTGTTCTTAAGGTGCTTGTAATCGTCCACGGTTTTGTATAGATTTTTGTAAGAAAACGAGTTTTTGTCACTAAAACTTGAAATCTTTGACTGATTATCCGCACGGTTTCGCATTTCACCGATAAATCCGGAGTAGGAATTTATATAGTCAATCTGATTTGATATCAGGTTAACTATTATATAGCTGTGCATATCCTCTTGGGGGTTTTCTGAAAATTCGAGAGCCTTTTTATATGCATCAGGGTTTGAAAGCTTGTATTTCTCAAGCTCGCTTGTGTAATACTCAATTTCATCCTTGTCGTCAAGTTGAGGGAGCTGATTCATCTTGGTTGCTATGCTGTAGGAGAGCCGTTCGTTTTCAATCTCTTTCTGCGCATCTTTAACAGATAGCTTGGAATATTTACTCAAAGCGGCAACATACTCATCCGAATAATCAAGTCTCATTTGATTTTCCTCAATATTTTGCGTAGAGTAGAGCAAAAAGCCGTTAATCAGAAAGCACAACGCAAGGAAAATATAAAATACTTTTTTGTTCAGAACCTTGTTCAGTTCGTAAAATACCGGTTTCATTTTCAGCCTTCTTTAACAGAGAATTGATAAATTAATATAGATTTGAAATTTGATTGCTGTATTTAATCTGTAATTATTGGAAAAATTATTCGTCTTTCGGAAAATCGTAGACTTTTGTCATAGTAAAGTTGTTTTTTATCTCTCCGCATTGACAGAAAATTCGTAAATTAATTTAGATGAATAATCCGATTTATCTATCCAATATAGTTCTCCTGTGTATTCATCGAAATATATAAATGCTGTCTCGTCAAATCCAATAGTAGGTTTGAATTTAATCGGTAATTTTTGTGTTGTAGCTTTATAGTTTTCATCACAAATAATTATTTCATCAGAGTAATCATCATAGTTATTACTTGCTGTTATATAAATATTTTTTCCGTCATTACAGTATGGTGTAACATACGCATAACCTTTTATAAGTTCTTTGCAATCTATAGCCTCTTTTAAATTCTCTCCGTTAAAATCACACTCATATATTTTTGCCTGATTACCAAAGAGAATCTTATCATTGAATACTGTAAACATAGTATCAATTTCGATATCAAGATTATCGCCAATATCTTTCCACTTTTTTGTGTTTAAATCATAGTTAATTATAGTTCGTTTATCTTGTTTATTATAGGTGTACTGTATTTCAAAGAGAATATTGTCTCCGTAATATCGTGTATCAAATATCCACATATCAGGATATTTTTTTCGCATTTTATTAAGATTTACTGCTAATTCCGGCTCGCCCTTTCCGTCAGTGGAAAGTCGGTAAATATTTGCTTTATCATCAGAGGCAATGCCCTCCGAATCCCATTTCACAAGTTCAAGATACAAGTAACCCCTGTGCATCTTAAAGTTGCCAAAACTGTAATCCTCGGTTGAAAAAATCTCCTCTGTTTTTGTTCCGTCAATAGACTTCCTGCATATTTTATCCAACACATGGGAATTTCCGTCTTTATCTTTTATTTCAACACTCTTTACATAATATAAAAAACCATTGTCATACAGTACTATTTCAATACTTACAGCCCCCAAAAACGCATTACAGGTTGTTCTCTTTTCATATGATTCTTCTTCATCGTGCAGGCAGTCACTCTTGTTGCACAAAGGGTGGCACTCCTGTGTTTGTTTATCAATTGCATAAAGGAAAACACTGCCTCGATCATCGTTTTGAACAAAATAGTAGCCGGTTTCATCGTTGGCATAACACGACATACTTTGATGGCTGACAAAATTCTCCTGACTATCCTGTTCTTCAACAAAGGCTTTTGAGTTGTTAATATCTTTATCAGCAGAACATCCGGTAAAGATAATAGCACCGGCAATAATTACAAAAATAAAGTTTAAATATTTTTTCATA
>JAFLUK010000024.1 GCA_022508865.1 Oscillospiraceae bacterium
TAACGGCGCTGCAAAAAGTATGGACGAAGCCGTAAGAGTGCTTGTGTTTAAAAACGGCGAGCCTACCTTCTATGCGCAGAACAAGCACAACAGTGACGAGCCGGAAGATGATTCAGCATTCCTGCCAAAGTCAATTGAAGAAAAGTCATGGATAAGCAAGACAAAAATAATGACAACAGAGAGCAAGGATTTTGCTCCCAACGATGTTGACAAATATACAATTGTAATGTGGGTAGAGGGTAATGACCCTGAATGTATCAATGACATTATGGGCGGTCATATGAAAATGTCTATGACCTTTGAGGTTAAAGAAGACGAAGAAGTATAATTCATATTTATTTCAAGGTGATTATCCATCACCACCAAATCAGTCCAAAATGCTCTGGGGCACGGTTTTAATGCTGACTAAAGCTTTGGAACAGAGTATTGGAATATAGTAAATTACCCCTTTGTGTTTTGGGGTCGAAAAATTTTAAGGAGGAATTCTCTTATGAAAACACGTTTATTCACAAGAAAGAGAGCTTTAGTTTCTTCAGTAGCAATGCTTCTCGTTGCTATCATCGCTCTCGGAACAGCAACATTCGCATGGTTTACAAAATCTTCATCAGCTACAGCAGAAGGAATTAATGTTTCTACAGTAAAGGCTTCTGACCTTAAGATTGCAAACTCACAATCAGGTTGGGTTGACTCATTCTCATATGCTTTTACTGATATATTAAAGCCTGCATCTTCTGCCAACGGTACAGCTTGGTTTACAGCAGAAGCTGCAGCAAAGAATGCACATACCGCTTCTGCCGCTAATGCTACAGACATTTCAAGCGATGTTACCGATTGGTCAGTTAAAACAGTTAACGGAACCGGTACTGCAACTGATACAAATAAGAATGGTTATATTTTCAAAGAACAGCTTAACATTCAAAATGCTGGTGAAGCTACCATTAAGAATGTAAAAATTAAGTTTAGCCTTAATGAAGCTGCAGTGAATACAGGTAAAAAGTATCTCCGTGTAGCAGTTGTTCCTGTTGATACAAAGGGCGGCACTCCAACAACATTCGCAAATTGTGTATATGCAGCAGGTGCTGATACAGCTGATGCATTTACAAGTACTGCTAAAGCAACAACTACAGTTACTGCAAAATCCGGTGCAGATGCTACAGTTGCTGTTGGTGATCTTGATGAAGATGCTGAAAGATATTACAACATTTATGCATGGTTCGAAGGACAGGATGAAGATTGCTACGACCTTAATGCTGGTAACTCAATAAGCGGTCTTACTTTCTCTGTTGTTGGTGAAGCTAGCAACTAAATAATTTATAAAAATATAGATTGCTATTTGTACTTAAGAATTAATTAAATGAATGAAACGGAGTCCCCTGTAAATGAAAATGTTTAAGAAAATTGCAAATATAGTTATTGATATTTTAGTAGTATTAATACTCATAATATCAGCAACAATTTTGACACTGTCTTTAACTTCTCAGGACACGGGGACTCCTAACGTGTTTGGTTACACACTAAACACAGTGCAATCTGCCTCAATGGAGCCCGAAATGTACAAAGGCGACTTGGTAATTGGCAGATCCACACCTGCATATGATAACTATGATGTTGGTGACATAGTATTCTTCCAAAGCTCTGCGTATAGCGAAGAGGAAGGATACGAAATAATAGTTGTAAAATGTCACAGAATTGTAGAGAAAAAAGAAGTTAACGGAGATTATAAATATCTCACAAAGGGCGATAATAACGAGGATACTGACGAGTCCATAGATGGTTGGATTTACTCTGAAAAAATTGTTGGAATATATCAGACCAAGGATTATCAGGGTAAAAAGTTAGACAACTTGGGTACTATTATTGATTATCTCCAAAGTTTTTGGGGCTTCTTCTTTGTTATTGTCCTTCCAATGATAATATTCTTTATCTATGAGCTTGTCAGAGTTCTTATGAACTTTGCAGCTTATAATAGAGAAAAAGCATTAGTGGCTGCACAGGAGGCTGCCCAATCGGCAGAACTTTCCGAACAGCAAAAGCAAAAAGCTATTGAAGAATACCTCGCTCAACAGGCGGCTCTTCAAAAGAATAAGGAAGAAGAACCTATGAGTGAGCAGTCGGACAGTGCCGATTGACATACTGAGCAGCATTCGCTGTTAAGACAGCCAGACCGAAGGTAAGATTAAAATGGTTAGGCTACTATTTACTAAAACTAAATAAGTCTTTCCGGCGGGTCAGCAACGGCGGAAAGATTTATTGATAGTTTGCAAAAAACAAACAAATTTTCAGAATTATTAAATTAACCCTGATGGGTATTTTGGTAGAACTTTTTTAAGAACAGACAAAGGAGTAGAACCCTTATGGATACAGTATTCAAATTTTTATATGAATTCCTCGGACAGTTTTTCTCATCATTATGGAGCATTTTCGTAGGAATTGGAAAGGGTATTGTTGGTATGTTTGATTTTCCGGCATACGGCAATGTCATTGACGACTATACAACTGAATTAGGAGGACTTGAATGGGTAATTGCCATTTTTGCAATGCTTGTTCTTGCGGCTGTGCTTGTATTCATAGTATTTCTTGTGGTTCTGTCATTAAAAAAGTTTTTCCGCTACAAGAGAAAAGTTAAAGATACAGGCGATTTGGTTTCCGAGGTTAATCACCTGACAAAAGAGGTTATGCGTCTTAACCTTGAAAAGGATAAAATTCTTTCTATGAAGGTTAGCCAGATTGGTCTTAATCCTAATGAAATATCCGAGCTTACCGGTGAAGAGATGGATGCTCTTACTAATGGTGAAGATGAAGAGACAACACAGCGTTTCTACAAACTGTGCTACATAGATTCTACTTGGGCAGATTATCAGCCGCCTGAATACGATATGAATATATCTCTAGAAGAATTCTGTGATCGTTTCAGACTCTTCGCTTGCTCAAGACTTGGTCTTTACTATGATATCCGTCTTATCAGATATTTTGTTGCTTCATTTGGTAGTAACAGGCTTATCATCTTACAGGGTATTTCCGGTACAGGTAAAACTTCACTTGCACGTGCATTTGGTAAGTTTGTATGTAATGACTCGGTAATCACACCTGTTCAGCCATCATGGCGTGACAGAACAGAGCTCTTTGGTTACTTCAATGAATTTACAAAGAGATTTAACGAAACAGAACTTCTTCGTGCTATGTACGAAGCTACATATAATGAAAATATCTATTTGGTAGTATTGGACGAAATGAACATCGCCCGTGTTGAATACTACTTTGCAGAAATGCTTTCAATTCTTGAAATGCCTGACAAGGACGAATGGGTTATCTCAATGGTTCCAAATGTATGGCCTGACGATCCAAAGCACTTTGACCAGGGTAACTTTACATTACCTCCAAATATGTGGTATTTGGGTACAGCCAACAACGATGACTCTACATTTGCAATTGCCGATAAGGTTTATGACCGTGCAATGCCAATTGACATTGACAGCAAGGGTACTCCATTTGAAGCTCCTGATACAGAGCCTGTAATGATGAACTATCGTTACTTTGAACAGCTCTTTGAAAACGCAAAGAATGAAAGACCTGTTTCTCCTGAACTTCTTGACAAGCTTGAACAGCTTGACGACTATGTTATCGAGCATTTCCGTATAGCTTTCGGTAACCGTATTATGAGACAGATTAAGTCCTTTACTCCTTGCTACGTTGCTTGCGGCGGTAAAGAGGTTGACGGTCTTGACTATGTTTTGGCACGTAAGATCTTTAGAAAATTTGAGTCTCTCAACCTTTCTTATATCAGAGATGAAATTGATGGTCTTGTTGCATTTATGGATCATCTCTATGGTGCTGAAAACATGGGTGAAAGTAAGGCTTACTTGAGAAGACTGCAGAAGATGGTTTAATAATTATGCCTCTCCCAAATAATAATACCTTTTGGGAGAGGTTGAGTTGTATTTTTACAAAATTTATATAATATAAATGAGGTGTACTCTATGGGCAAAAAACTGAATAAATTGTACCGTGCATACTACGAAATGCAGGAAACCCTGAAGGATGATTACACCTTTAATTACTATAAGGACGGTATGGAAAGGGCCGACAATGGAGAGGATATTCACAAGGGTGAGGTTTTCTCTCGTAACATTGATATGGACTGGGTAGAAGCTATTGAGTATGCGTTGCCGTATATCCAAAATGCCGTTGACGAAATGCGCAGAACAATCATGACAGAGGAAGAGATTGTTAATGTGCAGAAGATAAAGAAGGTTGGTCCCGACACAGTTAAGCACCTGTCTTCTCATGCAAACTTTATTGCAAAAATTGATGACCACGGTGACGTTGTGCCCAACAAGCTGCTGAATGTTCGCAGAGAGGACACCTTTAATATCTACGAAAACAGAATGCTAAAAACACTTCTTGAAAATATTTCAAGATTTATTTCCTCACGTTTTGCAAAGTTGAGAGAAACTCCCGACGACGCTATCTATGAAATTCATATGAAGCGTGATGTTGACTATCATGGTCAGAAGATTGAGTTTAACTTTGATTTTTATGATGAGAACCATGAGGTTGACCGCTTTGATTTTGACGAAGAAAATTTAGAGAATCTGACTGACTTTGCCCGTGTTGTAAGAATAAGAGAGATTACCCAGGGTATTCTTAACAGCCAGTTAATGCAGGAACTGAAGAATTGCGAAGAGGTTCGCTCACCTCTTACAATGACCAACCTGCTGAAAAAGAATCCAAACTATAAGGAAGCTGTTCAGCTTTGGACCTTCCTTGAAAAATATCAGAAGCCCGGTTTTGTTGTTGAAGAAAATAAATTCGACGGCGACATGGAAAAAGATGTTAAGGACGAAATTTACAGCTTAATGAGCTACAATCGTTTCGTTATGGACATCACTCAAAACCCCGGTCTGAAAGAGATGCTTCACGAAAAGTATCTTGAAGAAAAAGCAGAAGAAGCAAGACGAGCCGCTAACCCTGACTCAAAAATGATGAAGGCTTATGAAGAAAAAATTAAGGCTATTCGTCAGGAAGAGATGAATCTGCGACTTCAGGAAATTCGTGAAAGAGAAGCAGAAATTCACAAGCTGAAAGCTACAGTTGCACAGTTGAATATGACTCTTCAGCTTCGTGAACAGCAGATAAAAGAGCTTACACACCAACTTGAACAGGCTCGAGAAGAAATTGAAAATCTCAAAAAGACCATTATGGAACTTGAGGACGAAATCGAAAGACTCAAGGCAGAGATTGAAAGACTGCTGGGCATTATTGAGGAGCAAAAGAAGCGTATTGCAGAGCTTGAAGCAGAAGTTGAAAGACTTACTGCAGAGCTTGAAGTAGCAAGGGCAGAAATTGCAAGACTGCAAGAGGTTGAAAGAGAGTTAAGAGCAGAAATCGACTCTCTCAATGCAGAAATTGCAAGACTTAATGAAGTAATCAAAAAGTTGGAGGCAGACATTGCCGAAAGAGATAGAATTATTGCTGAACAAAAGCAGCAGATTTCTGACTTGCACGGCGAAATAGCTTCCCTTAACAATACAATTGAAAATGAACGTCAGCAGCACACTGCTGAGATTAACAGAATAAATACAGAGCATACAAATGAGATTAACTCTTTGAATGAACAGCACAAGGGCGAGATTGCAAGTCTTAATGACAAGCATGCTTCTCAGGTTCAGATTTTGAAGGATAGTCACAGTGCGGAGGTTCAGTCATTGAACAGCAAGCATACAACTGAAATTGAAAAAATGAACAATGAAAATCAGGCAAAGATTACTTCTATGAATGATGACTTTGCAAAGAAGATGTCAAAGGCAGAGCAGTCACATCAGAAAGCTCTTGAAAAGCAAAAGGCTGACTTTGAAAATGATAAGGAAGCCCTTAATAAGGCTAACGAAAAGCAACAGAGACTCTTTGATGCTAAAGTAGAGGTTCTTAAGGACGATAACGAAAAAGCAATTAAAAAATTGCAGGATAATCAGTCCAAAGAAATTGAAAAGCTTCAGAAAAATGCTGCCGACTCCCTTGAAAAAGAGAGAAAGCGTCACGATAGTGAAATCCAAAAGGCTAATAAGCTGAAGGATAAGGCATATTCAGAGGAAGAAAAAAAGTTTAATCAAAAGCTAAAAGACCTTGAGAAAAGACTTGAAAAAGAGTATAATGATAAGGTAAAAGCTATTGAAGAGCAGTCTGCAAAGAGAATCAAAGCAGAAAAACAGGCCGCCAATGAAAAGATAAGAAAAATCAAATTAAAAGCAAAGAAAAAGCTCTTTACAGCCGAAGAATTATCCGATATTAAATAAACAAGTTTACTTGTGAGGAAAATATGAAAGACAACAATAAACTTAATGAACAGAAACGCAAGTTAGGTTCACTGCTTTCTAAAAATTTAATAGTTATTTCTGTCGCAATCATTGTTGCCCTCACAGGAGTAATAGCTTGGTTTACTCGCTCCCAAACAGCACCTGCTGACGGCGTTAATGTTAAGTGTGAGGTTCCGGATGGCTTGGAAGTTGCCGTTGTAGCACCGGGTGCTACTCCCACAGAGGACGATTACAAGAAAAGTCTACTGGGTGACATAAATCTTAACAAAGAAGATTACCCATTTTTGGAAAACCTTGAATTTGTTGAAGTTACAAGTGATGGTGTTGAATTTGTAAAACCTGCCTTGATTCAGGGTAGCGATGGTGCGTATCCAAACACTGACCCAAGTTCAGAGTGGTCCCTTGCAGAACCAAATAAAGAATATCTTTGTTTTGATTTGTATATGAGAATGAACAGTTCAAACGCTGTTTATTTGGATGGTGACACTACTATCAAACCTGTTTCTGATACATTGATAGGACCTGATTCTCAGAATAAAAGTGAAGCTGGCAATTTTTCACGAGATTGTTTGGTTGGTGCGGCAAGAATGTCGGTAACCGGCGGTACAGCAGGTGAAAATATCCTTTGGATTCCGGCTCCCAATATTTTCTACGATTCAGCGTCAAGAAATATGTATATAGATAGAACCAGTGGTGATTCTTTTACCCATAGTTATTATACATCAGGCAAGGTATTGAAGACAGCAGCCGCTATTGCAAATACAGGAAATACCTATAAGTTAGGTAAATCTGCAGGAAAAAACAGAAAAATTGCTGACCTTATAAAGAGCGGCGACAAGTATGTTGCTCACAGAAGAATAAGTGTTTGGATTGAGGGTCAGGATGACGAGTCAAGATTTGCATTAGTTAATGGTTTCTTCAAAATGCAGTTGAAATTATCACTCAATCAATGATATAATAGATAAGAAAGGATGTGAGATATATGAGAAATAACGGACGCCCCAAGCATGCTTTGGGTAATGGATTCGGCAAAAGTGCAGCTTACTCGTATATTTCACTATTTTTAATTGTGTTGATTGTTGTTTCGTGTTCATATTCATGGTTTACCCGTAGATCCGACGCAACAATCAATTCAGAGGAAATGACATTGGATTCGTCCAACGGTCTTCGTGTAAATGATGGTGAAAACATTTCTAACCACATTACTATTCCGGATTTCGTACTTGACGAAGCTTCCAGTTATGATGGAAGAAATCTTTATTTCCCGGCAAGTGGAAACTATGTTAAGATAGACTCCCTTGCAAAGCAGGAAGGTATGTTGTTCAGAGAAGCAACAACCGGAGATAAAAATAAAAGATTTCTGTACAAAACTTTTACATTGCATGGTGATTCAGAATACACCAATGTTTACGTCAGAGGTTTTAATGTTACAATAAAGGATACAGACGATACAGTCATGGTTGAATATGATGGTTCAACAGAGATCTTATATAAAGATGGTGAACCTTATGACCAAAGGGTATGGCCGGAATGTCCTGTTCGTATTGCTTTTATCACGGACAGCTCAAAAGAACCGGTTATGATTGACCCCTCTGCTGTTATCAAGCAGCACGCAAGGAATTATAACGCTGTTGTAGACACTAACGATGTTGGTTCTCCTACAATTGAAAAAACTAAGGCAGATGCATTTTCTACATATTACGGTATGATAGGTAAGCCACTGTTTACAATGACAAACAACAAGCCTGTAGATGTTACAATGGTTGCATGGCTTGAGGGCGGTTTGGATGACAATGGCAACAGCACAGCCCAGAAGTATGCCGGTAAAAAGATTTCCATAAATGTTGAAATTGAAAGTAACTGGACAGATATGGATATGGTTTACTTTGTAGATAATACATTGGGTGATAACGGTCAATTTATGCAATGGATTAGTTCAGCAGATTTAGGTATAGATAAACAGTGTGTTGTAGTAATGAGTTATCTGGAAAGCGACACACAGTTTGAAAAAACCGTTGTTATGGAGGAACTGGAGTATGTTAAACACAATGGTGTTGATTGTTGTGTAAAGTGGCGTGCACCGTTACCTAAAAATGTTAAAACAAACATATATTTCTATCGCATGGCTCTTACAAAAAATACAATCTACAACTCTTGGATTACTCGTGTAGGAATAAACAATTCCTTAAACAATACAGTTAAAGGTTGGATTGGATCTAAAAAACTGGAGGAAGACAGAGGAACAAGCACAACATACACTGCTGAACGAGGAAATGGTTATAGTGATACAGATAACACCAAAGAGAGACTTTCTCCTTGCGTTGGATATTGGAACGGCGGAGGTTCTACGGGTGGAAGTACAACCACTACCACAGTAAATCAGGGTACGCAGCCATCTTCACCATCAGCGCAAAAAGTTACAGTAGGTATTTTTTTGAATATTCCTGATTCGTTAAGTTGGATGAGGAGCGATTTAAGCAGTAGCGGTAACTACAAGTTGTATGCAGTGTTCAGCGATGGTACAGAGAAAGAAATGACCTATGATAACGGACGTTGTTCAGTACAGAATGTTTCAATTCCTATCAACACAAGGTTGGTAGCCTTTAAGTATAAGAATTATAGAGATGGTTCCAGTAAAGATACTATCGTAGCTGATCCGTATACATTTACAGATTCACGAAATGTTACATACGAAGTAACTGATTATGGTAAAAGAGCTCAAAAGACCAGTTAAAAGGAGGTGTCACAATGAGAGATAAAGAGAGATATATCAGCAAACACAGCAGAACTGAAAAGTGTGTAAAAACAAGAAAAACTCGCAAATCATCGCTGAAAACTATAATATTTTCCGTTGTGGCACTGATTCAGATTATTTTGATTATGGTTGCTCCAACTTCAGCTTGGGTTGAAACTATTTCATCAATCATGATTGAAGGTAAAGGTAACATTGATACACCAATATACAACAGAGCAAATGTCGGCAGTGGTTCTGGCTATGATAATGTTAGCATTGATTTGAATGACTATTTCAAAAAGGCAGGTAATGTCCACCTTTCTTCCGCTTCCAGTGCAAATGGTAAAGACTTTTATTTCCCTGTCATTTCAACAAAAAGCGGTTCAACATTTTCAAACTACCGTAAGGGCACAATAAATGATAAAAATGTTAACTACATTGATTTCTCATTTGAGGTCCACAATAACAGCAACAATGTTATGAATTACTTCTTTGCTGATGAACCAACTGTTAAGCTTGGTGGCACAGAGGTTACCGATTCAAGTATCCGTATTGCATTTACTATTGGCGGAAATACCACTATTTTTGCCAAGAGTGCAACTACAGGTACTGTTGTAGATTCCATTACAGGTGGAAAATCTTCTACCACAGTAAAGGCATTTTCTGAACGTATAAAGAATGCTCAGGGAACAAATTCACTTTTCCAGGTTTCTGCAAATGCTACCATTGAAATTAATGTAAAGATGTGGTTGCAGGACGAAAATGCAAATCTTACAAGTAGCACAGCCAGCGTTGAGAACTTTTCCATTACAACAGGTGAAAAGCTATCAAGAGTAAAGGTTGAATACATTGATTCATATGGATTAGGAAGCAATGTAAGTGATATGGGTGATATCTCTGCTTCCGCAAACTCAGGCAATAATGTAGGAAAGGAAATTTTTGTATCCCCTAACACAGAAGTTACTCTTAATGCAACATCAAAGAACGGCTATGGTTTTATTGGCTGGTATACAAGTTCTGCAGGTACTACTCCTGCAACTTTAAATAATAATAAATTTTCTACAGTAAGTGGTAAAGATTATACATTCTATGCAATGTTCAAAAAATCTTACACACTCAATCTGGTTGCAAGAACAGATGGTGTTAATAGCGGTACAGGCGGTACTGTAAAAATTAATTCGGGAACTGCTGCGGCAACTGCAACTGCACAGATTGTAGATGGTGAACAAGCTACAATTACTGCAGAGCCAAAGACAGGTTATGATTTTGTTGGTTGGTATGATGACCTTGGCGAAGAGGTTTCGTTATCTTCAACAGAAAAAATTACTGTTACAAATAATAGAACATTATATGCTTACTTCCAGATTAAGACATATACTGTTAAAGCAATGCCTTCTCCGTCGGATAAGGGTTCAGTTACATTTAACAATACAGGTGTTGTTCCGGAAGCGCCGGGTGTAAAGGTAACAATTAAACATGGTGACACAGCACACTTTGTTGCCCAAAATCCTGCAGCAGGTTATGAATTTAAGGGTTGGTATGAAAACGCCAGTTGCACAGGTTCTCCTGTCTCTACAAGTGCCACCTATGACAAAACTATCACAGGTGACTACACTTTGTGGGCCAAGTTTGATTTAAAAACATACACTGTTAAATTGTATGCTATGTCAAACGGCAGTCAGAATTCTACTTATGGTAAAGTACAGCTTAACACAGGAACAGCTTCAACATATGTTACAGGTACTGTGACATATGGAAATAAGGTTACATATACTGCAGTGGAAAATGATTATTGTACATTTAATGGATGGTACGACAATTCAGCATGCACAGGTACAGCTGTATCCTCAAGTGCTACGTATACAATTAATAGTTTTGATGATAATTCTAAAACAACATTGTATGCAAAGTTTACAATAACAACCAAGACCATTACAGCAACTGTTAAAACAGATAGCGGAACAGGACCTACAGTTAAAATTGATACAGGTTCTGAATCCACAACATCTACATCCAAAACAGTTAATTTAGGTGCTTCTGTTACTTTGACAGCAGATAAGAAGACAGGTTATAGCTTTGTAGGTTGGTATACTAACGCAAACTGCACAGGTACAGCTGCTGCTACAAGTGAAACATATACAATCAATCCGGTAACTTCAAGTACAAGTGCAAACTTTTATGCAAAATTTGAAAAGGTTACCATGAGAACGATTTACCTTGTGAATAACGCCGGGTGGTCAGAACCGTATGCTCACTTGTACCACTATGTTAATGGTGGTAGCGCGGATGTTGCACTGAGCACATGGCCGGGCGTTGCCATGACAAAAGTATCCGGTAATATTTGGTCTGTTACATTTGACCCTTATTATGAATCAGTAATATTCAGCAATAATGGCAGCAGTCAAACATCACGTGAGGATACTAACTTACATCTTGAACCAAATAACTATTTTTATTTGTCTACTAAAACATGGGGTCCTGCACCGGCTGCAAGCAAAACAATTACTGTTGGTGTGATTAACTATATTATTAATGAAAACTTTAGCGGTAACCCCAGCAACTGTAGTACTTTCCAAGTGTATTATTGGAATAATTCTGGCGATAATGGAAATGCTTCGTGTACATACACAGGTAGAACCACTACTAAACAGCTTGGAAGTAGCTATTGGGGTAATGCAGCTCAAACATTTTACTTGTATACGGCAGAGGTTCCTTTAGATTCAAATCCAACCGGATTTAAATTCCATGCCGGTGACAGATGGTTTGGAAGTGATGGCAACCTGTCAACACAAAGCGCTGTATATGTATTTAACTATAGCGGTGATAAAGCTAATTATGAATAAGATTTATACTTAAAATAACAGGAGGTGAACCTATGAAAAAAGCAAAGTTAATATTTGTGGCGGCTATGTCGGTACTTTTCACGTTTATGTGTTTTGTTAACAGCACATTTTCATGGTTTGACCGTCCTTTAGAAAAGCAGGGTTCAAGGTTCAGCTGGACAGAAAATGCCTATTCCGTATCAACAGGCAAGGAAGTTTCCATAAATACTTACGCATCTTCTGATGATGGTGATACCTATGGAAGTACTCCCATTACTTCAGCAAATGGAACTTTGAGTCCCGGTGAAAAGAAGTGTTTTCGCACTGATATAACTAATCTCGGCGGCGTTAACCAAAGTGTTTCTCTTTTCCTTTCAGGAATGAAATCATCTGCCAATTTCAGCACCTATGTTGGTGTTAATGGTCCTATGAGAACCCATAAGCCTTTTGCCAGCAAAAGCGAGGCTTCCTATGCAGTTCGTAGTGATATATATAAGAGAAATGTATATATGGGTTTGCATTCAGATTCAGCAGAAATGGCGAGTTTGACACCCAAAAAACCCGGAATCCATTACTGGGACTACAATGGAATGGATTCCACTGTAGAGTGGGCAAATTGTATCAGCACAGGGGGTATAGGAGAATGGGATGTTGGCGGCGGTTTTTGGAATGGCAGCAAACAAAAATTTAATATGTATTCAGCTACCATCGATTCAAGAGCAACGCATATGCAGCTTGTTTATACAAATGGCGGTAAACAATATGGTTCTGATGTTGATATTTCCAACCTTAATTCCAATAATACATTGGTATTCTTTGAGTATGGTGGCAACTATCATATTCAGGAGAAATATGCAGGTAATGATTCCGGTGCACGTATTGAGACCTATTATTCTAAAGCAATGGTTGATAAGGGCGGCAGCATAGATATTCCCGCAACAGGTAGGAGTGGAATTAGATACTCTACAAGCAATGCGAGCGTTGCTACTGTAAATACAAATACCGGTGTTGTTAGCGGAGTTAATCCGGGAACAGCAAAGATTACCGCAACATCAGAAGGAGTATTTGGTGATATAATTACTGCAGAATGTGAAATTACCGTGAGAGATACTACATCTGTATCAGACACTATTGACGATGTACCTGTTGTAACCAATCTTTTGGTTGAAAAGACAGTTGATGATGCAGAGCCTTCAGTGCAATCAGTGTACTGGTACATTAGAAATGAAAGCTATAGTAATGTGACCTACAGCTTTAGTAAAATTTCATTAACATTATAATTATAAAAAGGGTTGCCTTTGCAACCCTTTTTATTTATCGGATATCCTTTTCTAAAATTGCTTTCAGCAACAGCAGTTCCCAATTCTGCAGAAAATTAAAATGCTGATTTAAAGAAAAAGCGTAAAAGATATGGTGAAAATTAATGTTTAAAAAAAATAAAAAAGAGAATAGTAAGCTTGCAAAAGTAAAAAATTCAAAGGCTTACAGAACCTTTTCTACTGTAAAAAACACTATTGCATGGTTTTTTGTTGTTATAATTGCCATTGCTATGGTAATTTTTGTGATTACCAGAATTAACGGCAACACACCATCTGTGTTTGGCTATACAATTTTCCGTGTAAGTTCAGGAAGTATGGAACCGGAACTGATGATAGGTGATATCATTATTGATGAAAGTGTAGACAGTCCTGATGAAATTTCTGTAGGCGATAATATTTCCTTTGACGGGAAAGGTGATTTGTCGGGGAAAATAATTACTCACAAAGTAATTGTAGCCCCCCACGAGGATGAGAGGGGCAAAATTGTACTGCAAACCAAAGGTATTGCAAATCCTATTCCCGACGACCCCATTGAGTTTTCCGATATTCGGGGAAAGCAATTGTATAAAGTTCCATATGTAGATAAGATATACAATTTCTTTTTGTCCCAATACGGTCTTATTGTTTTTCTCCTATTAATTATATTAATTTTCCTTGATGAGATAGTCAATCTGATAAGAATAATAATTCATCGTAATGATGTTGATATTGATGAAATCATCAGAAAGATTAAAGAAGAGGAGAATGAGAAGCAGGGAGAGCAAATACAGGACAATGATGATGATTAAAAAATACAATCGGTTGTTTTACACTAATAAAGACATTTCCTATGAAGTAAAAAATACCGCAGGATTAATCCTGCGGTATTTT
>JAFLUK010000025.1 GCA_022508865.1 Oscillospiraceae bacterium
CTTTTGCTTGTTAATACCTCTCATTTCACCAACAGCAAGTGTTGAACCTGAACGTGAAACACCGGGAAGTGTTGCAACTGCCTGCATAATACCAACAAGTATTGAGTCAAGGATATTGTATCTTTCTCTTCCTTCACCCGAATTACCTTTGCTGTTTTTGATGTTGACAGAACGGTTACAGGTGCGTTTATTGCAGGCAATACCAATCCACAGCAGAGCAGATGTAAAAAGCAGACAAAGAGAAACAACAATCAAGTATTTATTTGCAGAAAACATCTCTGAAAAGTCCTTGAAATTAATATCCATTCCCGGAACAGGCAGGAACAGCAGGAATAACGGAAGTAAACCTATAAACAGCATAAAAAGCATATTTTCGTCATCGGTTCTGTTTTTCCATTTGAATTTGCCTGTAAAAATCTTTCCGATTAAGATAAAAAAGGACTTAATAAGATTCCAAACAAGTTTGTAATAAAAGGCACAAACAGCCACAAGTGTTCCAACGTGAAGCATTACATTAAAGAAAAAGTTGCTTTCTCCGTCAATACCGAAAACGTGTTGAACGAGGGTAAGGTGTCCTGATGATGATACAGGGAGAAATTCAGTAAGTCCCTGAACAATGCCCATTACGATTGAATAGATAAATTCCATAGAAATCTCCTTATGTAACTGCCGAGGCAGTTTATTATTTCAATTTTTTTCTGTATTATTATCTTCTTGATAAATATTGCTGTTAATCATTTCATACAGGGAGTCGATAGCTTGACTTAAAGTACCAATGCTGTCTACAAGTCCGCATTTTACTGCTGTATCGGAGTCAAGAATTGTTCCGATATCTGTGACCAGTTCACCTGTATTCAAAACAAGACGATTATATTCCTCTTTGCTGATACCTGAATTATCACTTACAAAGGTGGTAATTCTGTCCTGTATTCTGCGGAAATATTCAAAGCTCTGCTGAACACCAAGGGTAAGACCTGTTGAACGTACAGGGTGGGCTGTCATAGTTGCACTTTTTGCAATAAAGCTTTTGTCTGCTGCTACTGCAAGTGGTATGCCTATTGAGTGTCCTCCTCCAAGAACAACAGAAACAGTGGGAGTTTTCATTCCTGCAATGACCTCTGCAATTGCAAGTCCTGCCTCTACATCTCCGCCTACAGTATTAAGGAGAATAAGCAAACCCTTTATATTAGGATTCTCCTCTACTGATACTAAAAGAGGAATAATGTGCTCATATTTTGTGGTTTTGTTCTGACTTGGAAGAATGTAGTGACCCTCAATTTGCCCAATAATTGTGAGGCAATGTATGAGAGCGTCTTTACGACCTGTAATTACAGAGCCGACATTTTTTATACCCTCTGAATAGTCATCACCAAGTAAGTCCTGCTCTTTGTCCTCGTTTTCCTCTGCACTGAAACTATTGTGTGTATTATCTTTTTTCATTATATGCACCTCCGAATTTAGTTTTTACCGAAAGGCACATATATAATACATATACTGTTATATTATATCATTTATTTTATATATCATCAAGTATTTTAGTCAAAAATAAAAGGCACATTACAGTGCCTTTTACATAAATTATTTGCTTTTCTTTTTATTTGATTTAAAAATTCTTTTGACTTTTCTTGATACCTTTTTAGGAAGGCTTGCAGACAACCAATCAATTGTTGACTGCTGCTTTTTAACCTGATTGTTAAGCATAGTAACTTCTTTTTGGAGAGCAGAGTTAATTGACTTCATATCCTTAAGTTCTTCACACTTGGCAAGGTAATCCTCGTGTTCTCTTTTAATAAACTCACTGCAGACGTCGATAACCTCAACACCGGTATACTTGGCATAAACATTGTCATTGTTGACAATCTCAGCCTTGAAAAGCGAACCGCCGTTACCACCAAGATATTTGTCGGCTACTGCCTTGTTACCCTTTTCAAATTTTTTGAGGTATTCAAGCTTATTTTCGTAGGTCATAAGGTTTTCGGCAGCGATATTTTTTGGATTATCATCTTCAAGAGACATTTCATAAAGTCTGTAAATTGAGAAGTTTGATTTGTCACAGAAGTAAGGATTTCTATTAAGAAGTCTCTTTGTATGGGTATAAATACCGTTAAGTGAAAAATTAACAATATCTGATTTGTTTTTCTTCGATACATTGAAAACAAATTCTTTATTTTCGTCAATCTCACCGAGACCCACAGTTTCAAGAAAATCTGAAAGAAGATTACTGTATCTTCCACCAAACTGACCTTTTTCGTACACACGAACAATCATATTTTCTTCGCCGAAAATATTTGCAAAGTACTCCATTCCCTTATCGAAGTGCAATCTGTAATAATCAGTCTTTTCATCAGTAGTAAATGCACTAAAAGCCCTTTTTGTCATTGCGACTTTTACAAGCTGACTCCAATATGACTGTATAAATGTATCCTGACGTCTGAGATAAACAATCACCTTGATAACGCAGTTACACTCATCCATATCCTTCTTGAAGCGTTCCAAATATTCTCCGCCCCAGACCCATATCATTTCGTCAGAAAGAATAATATTGTCTGTTTTTTGAATTATTTCTTTAATTTTAGCTAGTCCCTCTTCGTATACACTGTCAAGGGTATCTATTTTATCAACTTCCAATTGATAAGCAAGAGGTGATGCCAGAAAGTGAGCATTTCGATGTTTTGCTACATTTGTAAATTCAATTCCCATATCGGGGTAGTCATAGCCGTATTTTTTCAGCACATCGCTATTATCAAATAATGATTTTTGTAAAAAGGTTGTGCCTGTTTTTGGCATACCTATGTGTAGGTATATTGTTTTCATATACATCCTCCTCTTATAGTAATTCTAAAATCTTCTTTGTGAGTATGTCAGCTGCTTCTTCTATAGTATACTTTGAAGTATCAATCTCAATATCGGGCTGTGACGGTGCCTCGTATGGGCTGGAAACACCTGTAAAGTTGGGTATTTCACCATCTCTTGCCTTCTTATAAAGACCCTTTACATCACGCTGCTCGCAAACCTCCAGAGGAGTATTTACAAACACCTCAATAAAGTTATCTGCACCAATAATTTCTTTAGCCTTTCTTCTGTCACGTCTGTAAGGTGATACAAAGGAAGTGATAACTATAAGACCGGCGTCATTCATCAGTTTTGAAACCTCTGCTATTCTCCTGATGTTTTCGATACGGTCAGCTTCCTTGAAGCCTAGGTTTTTGTTTAGTCCAAGACGAACATTGTCGCCGTCAAGAGACATTGTATGGTTACCGTTAATGAAAAGTCTTTTCTCAACCTCATTGGCGAGAGTTGATTTACCTGAACCTGAAAGACCTGTAAGCCAAATGGTCTTTGGAGCTTGCCCCTTTTGATTTGCACGTTGTTCACGAGAAATATCCATTTTGTGGAATGTAAGATTATCGCTTCTTCGGAGAACGTGAGAAACAACACCACAGGCAGATGTCATATGTGTAATTCTGTCTATAAGGATAAATGAGCCAAGACCCGGATTGTTTGCAAATTCATCAAATACAATTTTTTCAGATGTAGATATTTCACATTCTGCAATCTGATTTTTGTAAATTGTATCTGCAGAAACCTTGTCGCCCGTATTCACATCGATCTTGTGCTTAATACGCATTACCACTGCAGGAATTTTCTTTGTACCAAGCTTGAGAAGATAATTTTTACCTTCAACCAGCTTAAGGTCATCCATCCACAGCAGTTTCACTGTAAATAGATTACCTATAATTGGCTTTGTTCCGCTTGCAAATACACAACCACGGGAAACGTCAACTTCTTTGTCAAGTTGGATTGTAACTGCACAGCCTTTTTCAGCAGAATTAACCTCTTTGCCGCAGTTGATAATACCCTTTACATTTGCAACCTCATTAGAAGGAAGTGCGGTAATACGGTCACCAACAGAAATTTCTCCTGTCTCAATCTGTCCCTGAAAACCTCTGAATGTATGGTTTGGACGACATACTCTCTGAACAGTCATGGTAAAGCCTGTTTCTGTATCTGCAGAAGAAACATCTATATTTTCAAGATAAGAAAGGAGAGATTCCTCTCTGTACCAAGGCATACGTTTTGACTTTGTTGTAACATTGTCGCCGTCTGTTGCGGAAACAGGAACAATTTTCAGTGTTTCGTAATCAAACTCTGCAAGAAGAATCTTGATTTGCTTTTTAATTTTATTGAACTTATCCTTGTTAAAGTTAATAAGATCCATTTTATTAACTGCAAATACAAAGTGCTTAATACCCATAAGGGAACAAATTCTTGCATGTCTTTTTGTCTGTATTAAAATACCCTGGGAGGCATCTACAAGGATAATAGCTAAATCTGCAAAGGATGCGCCAACAGCCATATTTCTTGTATATTCCTCATGGCCGGGAGTATCGGCAACAATAAATGAACGCTTTTCTGTAGTAAAATATCTGTATGCAACGTCAATTGTAATGCCCTGTTCCCTTTCAGCCATAAGACCATCAAGAAGAAGCGAGTAGTCAATTTCACCCTCACGGGAACCAACCTTACTATCAAGGATAAGTGATTTTTCCTGATCGGCAAAGAGTAACTTTGCGTCATAAAGCATATGTCCGATAAGTGTTGATTTACCATCATCAACACTACCACAGGTTATAAATTTAAGGAGATCGTTCATTAGAAATAACCCTCCCTCTTTCTCTTTTCCATACTTGCACTGCCACCATCGCTGTCGATTACACGACTTGTTCTTTCCGAGGTAACAGAGCTGAGTGTTTCTTCTATAATTTCATCAAGTGTTGCAGCTTCGCTTTCTACACCACCGGTGAGAGGATAACAACCAAGAGTTCTGAAGCGGATTTTTTTCATCATCACTTCTTCTCCCTCTTTTAACTTCAGTCTTTCATCATCAACCATTATGATATTGCCGTCTCTTTCAACACATGGACGTACATCAGAGAAGTAAAGAGGAACTATTTCAATATTCTCCCTTTGGATATATTGCCAGATGTCCTTTTCTGTCCAGTTGGAAATCGGGAAAACTCTTATACTTTCGCCCTTATTAATTTCTGTGTTGTAGAGTTTCCACATTTCCGGTCTTTGATTCTTTGGATCCCAAGCATGATCTGCATTTCTGAAGGAAAAAATTCTTTCCTTTGCACGGGATTTTTCTTCATCACGTCTGCCGCCGCCAAAGGCTGCTGTAAAACCATATTTGTTAAGAGCCTGCTTGAGAGCCTGTGTTTTCATTATATCAGTGTATGATGAACCGTGTTCAAAGGGGTTAATGCCCTGTTCTACACCTTCCTGATTAATATATTCAAGCATGGTAATGCCGTATTTTTCGGCTATTCTGTCACGAAATTCTATCATTTCTCTGAACTTCCATGTTGTATTTACATGTAAAAACGGAAATGGTGGTTTTTCGGGATAAAAAGCCTTGATAGCCAAATGAAGCATTACTGAAGAGTCTTTACCAATAGAATACAGCATTACGGGATTTTCGCATTCTGCTGCAACTTCTCTCATTATATATATTGCTTCTGCCTCCAGCTTGTCCAAATGAGTTAGATTGCTCATCGTTTCCTCCTTGATGAAAAATTAAAGTTTATTGTCAATGCTATTAATTATATAAAAACCTTTGATATTGAGACTGTCAACTCTGTTGTAGAGCATTTCTGTGTCGTCCATTTGCATAAATATAGCTCCTGCCTCTTCAACAATGCACTGCATCGCTGCTGTATCCCATTCCATTGTAGGATTGTGACGGTAATAAACATCAGCATCACCCTTGGCTATCATACAACCCTTGAGTGAGCTGCCAACCTTAACAAAATTTTTCAGATTATACTTGTTAAGAAGTTCCTCCATCTGAGGGCAACCGTGAGAATTACTCATTACAACATTAAGGTCTGATTTTTCCTTCTTCTCTTTTGAAACAGCAAGCCTTGTTATCTTGCCGTCCTTTTCAAGATAACTGCCAAAGCCCTGATATGCATAGTACAGTTCTCCTGTTACAGGCACATAGATAACACCCATAACCGATTTGTGCTTATAACTCAAAGCAATGTTCACTGTGAACTGACCGTTTCTTTTGATAAATTCCTTTGTACCGTCAAGAGGATCCACAACAAAGCACAAGTCATTTTTAAGTCTTTCCGGATTATCCTTTTCTTCCTCTGATAGTATTGCGTAGGTTGGAAAGCTTTCACTGAGCATTTTCACAATAATTTCGTTAGATGCTTTATCAGCTTTGGTAAGAGGAGATTTGTCATCCTTGTATTCAACATTAAAATCTTCGGAATTATAAATTTCCATAATAGCCTGACCTGCAAGGACAGCTGCTTTTTTGGAAACTTCAAGTTCATTTTTGTATGACATACTACACTTCCATTGTAACATTTTTGTTTATTATACAATATATAGTACTTTTTTTCAAATTTATAACTAAAATTTAACAATTTATTTTAATTTGTAATTCTTTTTTAACCTTTTAAACTTTAAAAACATTAAATAATTCATAATTGAAAAAATAATATTATGTGATATAATAATTCTTGTATAATTTTACACAATTATTCGGAGGATTATTTTGGACAGCAATTTATTTTTGGGAATAGTAGTTGGAATACTTATTCTTTGCTCCAGCTTTTTTTCCTGTATAGAAACAGCTTTTTCCTGTGTCAGCACGGCCAGACTGAAAAATGAGCTTGGTCACGGTAACAAAAAAGCAAAAAATGCACTGTATATTACTGATAATTTTGACAAGGCGCTGACAACAATACTAATCGGCAACAATGTGGTGAATCTTGGTTGTTCTTCAATTGCAACTGTGCTGTGTATGAACATATTTCAGAACTTCGCCGCAGCAATATCTACCGGTGCAACAACACTGCTTGTACTCACCTTTGGCGAGATAATACCAAAGTGTATCGGAAAAGAAAAAAGCGAGTCTGTTGCACTGAATACCGCATTCATACTAAAAGTAATGATGCTTATGCTCACTCCCCTTTCCGTTATTTTTATTGCACTGAAAAGCTCTGCACTGAAGTTGATGAATATTAAAAATGATGCACCTACAGTTACGGAAGATGAACTTAAATATATTATTGAATCTTCAGAAAACGAGGGTGTGCTGGAGGAAGAGGAAAGTGAAATGGTGCAATCCGCACTGGAATTTGATGAAAAATCTGCTTTTGAAATTCTGACACCAAGAGTTGATATTTCTGCAATTGATATTGACGATGATTATGAAACAAACAAAAATCTTATTATTCAGGACAGATACAGTCGTATGCCTGTGTATAAGGAAAACCTTGACAATATAATCGGCATTTTGTACACCAGAGATTTTCTGGAAGAGCTGATTGAAGGCAAAAAGCCTGATATTAAGATACTGGTAAAGGATGCATTTTTCACATACAAAAGCAGAAAATTAAGCGCTCTCCTTAATGATTTAAGAAAAAATAAAACCAACATAGCCATTGTTACAGACGAATACGGCGGTACACTGGGTATTGTAACAATGGAGGACCTGATTGAAGAAATTGTTGGTGAAATTTACGATGAAGACGAGGACATAGAAAAGGACTACACCAAGTTAAGTAACAACTGTTACTATGTAAGCGGCGATATGGAGTTTGAGGAACTGCTGGAGCTTGTGGGTAAGAAGGACTTTTACAATGATACTGAAAGTCACACTGTAGGCGGTTTTATCTTTGAAGCTATGGGCAAGGTACCTGCACAGGGTGAAACCTTTGAAGTAGATAATCTCAATTTTGAAATTTATAAGGTTGAGGACAGAAGAATTATCAGCGCAATTGTTAAGGTGAATAAATCTTCTGCCGATTAAATAAGCTTACTATAATTTACATCATTTTTTTACAGTATAAATAAATTTGTTAACAGAAAGGTAAAATATGAAAAAACTCAAGAGTTCATCACCGGTTTTATTCTTTACAAAATTCCCTAAACTTTTTCTGGGAGGAATTTTATTTTCTATTCCCTTTGCAATTTTTTCGGGACTTTTTCTTCTTATAGGATATTTGACAGGTTTTAATAATATTATTGTTGGAGGACTTGGAATTATTCCATCTGCAATGTTTTATTCAGGACTTGTTATGGTTATACGCAAAATTTCCGTTGAAAAAAAGGATATCAATGTTATAGAAACCTTTTTTACAGCCGTTAAGGAGAACTACAAAAAATCACTTATAAATGGTGTTATAGCCTACGCAATAACTGCCTGTTCATTTTTTGCAATATTATATTATTCATCTTTAGCTGATGAAAATGTTGTGTTTGGGGCAGTGCTTATGCTGTATATAATATTTACTGTATGTATGGTAATTATGATGTTTTATGTTCCCCTTTTGACAATTACTTATGAGTTAAAAATAAAGGATATTTATAAAAATTCTCTTTTACTTATTGTTGGTAAAATTTTAAGAAATATTATTACACTTTTCCTTGTTGCACTTGTGAGTGCAGTTGCTTTCCTTGGTATTATATTCGCTGAAGGTGTTTTCCTCTATTTAGTTATAGGGCTGATTATTCTTCTATACCCTGTTGTTGCGGCATATATTATAAACTCTGTTATAGCAAAGGGTGTACAGGAATCTGTGGGGTATTTTACAGGAGATAATGTAAATTATTATCTCACCGAGGAAGAACAGGAAAAGCAGGACAAAGCTGTTGAAAATGCCGACAGCAACAGCGACTATATTTTTGTAAACGGCAAAATGATAAAAAATCCTGCAAAATCAAAAGAATAATAATCTATACCAATCAAAATGCCTGTTAACAAAATTGTTAACAGGCATTTTTTCACAAAAGTATTTAGTTTTTAAAATCAGGACACAACCTTTTTACCCTTCCACGTGCCTCTAATCCAGCGGATAAACACTACTATACCTCTGAAAATTTCGTCAGCAGCCATTGCAATCCAAACACCTGCAAGTCCCATACCTAAAACAACACCCAGGATATATGACATAAGTGCACTTAAAAGCCACATAGAGAAAATTGCAAGAATTGTGGGAAACTTTACATCTCCTGCCGCCTTCATACTGTTGATGATAATAATGTTAGGAGTTCGTCCCAATTCAAGAATTACAGATATTAGCATAATCACAGTTCCAAGTGCCGCCACATTTTTGTCATTTGTAAATATTCTGAAGGTGTATGGCGAAAGGAGAAAATTCACAATACCGATTGATATTGATACTATAAGTCCAAAGCGCAGTGTTTTCAGCACCCGTTTGTAGGCAAAGTTATAATCTCCTGCCCCAACACTGTGACCAACCTGAATTTGGGTTGCCATAGCTGCGGCAAAGGCTATCATATATGTAAACATAGACAGCATTACCGCATATATTCTGGCATTAATTGCCACAAGGCCCATTGTATTTACAATTGCACCAATCACAAGCTGTGACAGATTATAGGAAACATTTTCCCCTGCCGTTGGTATTCCGAGACGCAGCAGAGAATTTAGTATTTCCTTTGGAAAAGGAACAAGATATTTTAAATTTAAGTTGCCCTTTATTACCCTTTTGAAATATAAAAATCCAATAATAACAGCAAGAATTCGGCTTATACTTGTGGAAACGGCTACGCCCGACGCACCCAGTCCCAATGACTGTAATGGTCCGTAGAGCAAAAGGTAATTACTGAAAATATTTACAATGTTCATACCAATTGCTACAAACATACCAAATTGCGTTTTGCCGTTGCTGTTATAAATCTGACTGAAATTATTAATGATAGCCTGTGTGAAAATCGTACCACCTACAATTTTCATATATCTGTCGGCATCTGACATCATTTCCTGCGGTACCTGCATTACATTAAGCAGAGGTGTGCTAAAGAAAAAAACACAAAGGCTGATAGCAACACTCAACACAAGGTTAAAGGACATAGCCACAGAGTATACCTTGTTCAGTTCTTCCCTTTTGCCTGCCCCCAGATACTGGCTTACCATAATACCTGTTGCACTCGATATAACGGTAAATGCCAACGCAAGAAAGCCAATTATAGAGTTTGCGTTGCCTATTGCGCCAACGGAGGTATCTGAATAGTTAGAAAGCATAATTGTATCTACATATCCCAAAGCGATTCCCAACAGCATTTGGAAAAATATAGGTATAGCCAAACTGAACACAGATTTTTTCAGAACATCATCCTGTAATGTATTTTCTTTTCTTTCTGTTTCAGACATTATTACACCTCCCTGCAAATTGTATAACAAGAATAACATATAATGACTGTTAACACAACATAATAAATCAAAAAAATCCTTCTGTAATTTTATAGTCACAGAAGGATTTATTATTAAAGCTTTTGCAATTTAAAGGTAAATATTAGAATAATGAGTTTGCGTTATCTGCAGTAATCAGTTTGTGCTTTTTACTGTGGTTGTTTTACTGTCATTACCAAAGTCAACCTGCCATTTTCCGCCTGATTTTGCTACAAGGAAATAGGATTTATTCTTGTCAAGTGTTACCATAACAGAACCCTTGTAATCGTCAATTTCATCACAAAGCACACCAATCTGCTTACCTGACTGGTCAAATAGGAACAGTGTAAAATCTCCTGTGCCTTTGTTCTGCATTTGTACACTCTTCTTTAAATTTGTTCCTTTGAACATAGGTGTTACACAATCTCCCTCACCGGAAATTTTGTCTGTACCGTTGTATTCAATAACCTTGATTTTAACAGTCCAATCACCTGTTGCAGCAATTGTCATAGACGCTCCGTCTATACCGTCGCTCTTGCCCTTTGCAAACAAGTTTGTGCCCTTGTATTCACCAATTACGCTGGCATAAGTGTATGCGCCGCCGTCACCGTCGGAACCGATAACCTTAAACACACCCGAGCCGCTGTGGGTCATTGTAATGGCATATACGCCCTTATTGAGATTAATATCATTTATTGTACTGTTACCTGTACCGCTAAAATTCAAATCCGCCTGTGTAACCGTAATTTTACAATAATCGTACATTTCATTGTAGGATGTTGCATAAATTTTGCAGCTGCCTGCCTTGTGGGCAGAAACCAATCCTGTTGAGTCAACAGTTGCAATCTTATCGTTGCTGGACTCCCAAATTATTTCCTTATAGGCAGTAGTCTTTGGATAAACATCTGCTTTAAGTTTGATTGTCTTTCCTGTGCTAAGGGTTGCAGACTTTTTGTTTATTACTACACCCTTTGGCTTGACCTTAACTGTAAGGTGGCTAACAGATTTTACTCCGCTTGGAGCAATTGCTATAATATCACACTTACCTGCACTTTTGGCTGTTACCACACCTCTGTCAACTGTTGCAATAGATGAATTTGAGCTTTCCCACTCTACTACATTTTTTGATACGTCTCTGGGTGTAACAGAAAATTCCAGTGTTTCCTCTGAGCCTACCATCAAGGTAAATATCTTTTTATTAACATTAATTTCAGTTATATCTACTTTTCTGACAAGAATTTTGCATTCGTCATATGTTCCGTTACTTGTAAAAGCCTTTACTACAGCTTCGCCCTCGCCAACAGCCTTCATAACACCTGATTTTACGGTGACAACATTTGAGTCTGAACTTTCCCAATAAATCATTGGTTCTGCGGCATCTTCAGGTTTTACCGTTGCCACAAGGTTGAAGTTATCATTAAGCTGCAGTTCCATTTCGTGCATAGACAATACAACACTTTTAACCTGTATTCTTCCGCAACCTGTAAAAAATACAGTTACAATCATTATAAGGAACAAAGTAAATGATATTAATTTTTTCATCATACCACTTCCAAACCACTTTGACTTTAGTAAGATTTTAGTAAGAATCTTATTAAGTAACCACTGATAAATCAGGGGCTACTTAATTCTACCTTATTAGCAGATTAAATGCAACATTTTATTTTTGGATAAATTTTAACTCTTTATTAAAATTCATCAGGAATAAGGTTTTCCTGTGTATCTCTGTCGCTTATATCCTCCAGCTTTTGCACAGAAGAAAGTTTCCTTTGAATTTGTCTTGTACGAACACCCACAAGCTTGTCCAGCTCTGCATTAGCCTGATTAATTCTCTGCTGTGTTTTTTCTAAAACATCGGAGAAAGTATCAAATTCCTTCTTCACATCACCAAGAACTTTCCAAACCTCTGCACTTCGTTTTTGCACTGCAAGGGTCTTAAATCCCATTTGTAAGGAATTGAGAAGAGCCGCCATTGTAGAGGGACCTGCAATGTTCACCTTATATTCTCTTTGGAGAACTTCTACCATACCACGGTTTACAACCTCGCTGTACAAACCCTCAAAAGGCAAAAACATTATTGCAAATTCGGTGGTTTCGGGAGGTGAAATGTACTTATCACGAATATCCTTTGCCTCCTGCTTTATTCTGGTAATAAGCGCCTTTGAAGCAGAATTTATACTGTCCTTGTCCCCGCTTTCCATTGCTGCCCTCAATGCGGAATAAGTATCACCGGGGAACTTACTGTCTATAGGCAGATATACAAAGCTATCCTCACTTGCAGGAAGCTTAATTGCAAACTCAACTACATTTTTGCTGCCCTTTTTTGTAGCAATATTTTCTTCGTACTGTTCAGGTGCAAGTATTTCCTTTAGTATAGCCGAAAGCTGGATTTCTCCCAAAATACCCCTTGTTTTTACGTTGGAAAGCACTTTTTTAAGGTCACCGACTCCAACGGCAAGGTTCTGCATTTCTCCCAATCCCTTGTACACCTGCTCAAGTCTTTGATTAACCAGTTCAAAGGACTTGCTCAGCTTGTCGTCCAAAGTTTTTTGCAACTTCTCATCTACGGTTTCCCTTACCTTTTCAAGCTGTTTATTGTTGTCTTCCTGAAGATAAGTAAGACGCTTTTCAACCACCATACGGATGTTCTCCAGCTTTTGCTCATTTTCCAGAGAAAAGGTTTTTAGTCTTTGCTCCATCTGATTAAGCTTGTCCGACTGATTATTAGCCATATTTATCTGATTTTGATTTATCATATCAGACATCATCTTTATATTATTAACGGTATTGCTGTTAAGCTCCTGTCTTAATTTGTCAAAATCCTTATCAATATTTTCAGAAATTGTATTTTGTATTTCACCGGAATTATCTTTTTTATTATTCTTAAATAGAATAATAATTATAACAGCTTCTAAAATAAGAAGCACACAAAGTATGGCAAAAAGTAAAGGATTATCCATAAATTCCTCCTGTATATTCTTACATTAATTGTAAAATATATAACAATACTATCATATATACAGGAGAAATTCAACAGATATATAATGGATAATATGAAACAAAACCAAAACTATCCAAAATAACTGATAACAGTTTTGTCGGAATTTTCAGGGCTGTACAGGAAGCTATCAATATGATTACCGCTGTATATGTATTCGGGTGGTTTTGGGTTATAGTCATATTCAAAGGTATCTATAATAATCAGCTTGATTTTCATTCTCTGGGGAATAATGCTTTTTATAAATACAGAAGCCTGCTCCCCTACCCTTATTCCCTCTTTGCTTTCTGCAAGTCCTGCAAGGTTAGGGCGTAATTCTACAAAAGCGCCATAGCTTTCTACACTTCTTATAATCCCTGCAACAGTTTCTCCTGCTGTGAATTTTTCTGCATTTTCAAGCCAAGTTCCCAAAAGTTCCTTGTGAGAAAGGCTTATTCTTCCGTCTTCAACCGACTTTACAACAGCCTTAATATCCATCCCCACAGTAAATCTTTCTCCGGGGTGTTCAATTCTTGAAACAGAAATTGCGTCTATGGGAATGAGCGCTACAATTCCACAACCAATATCTGCAAAGGCGCCAAAATTCTCAAGGTGTGTTATCTTGGCATCAATAATATCTCCCGGTTTTAGAGTGGCGATATACTCTCTTTCACACCTTTTTTGGGCTTCTTCTCTGGAGAGCAAC
>JAFLUK010000026.1 GCA_022508865.1 Oscillospiraceae bacterium
ACAAAAATTCCGTTGCGTTAAGACAAAAAGAAAAGGAACTTAATTCCACAAGAGAAATATCAGGCAGAGAGCTTGCTCGCTTGGAAGAAAGAAAAGTTAATCTTCAAAAGCAGTATGATGATATAATTTCAAAACTGTGGGAAGAGTATGAGCTTACAAAACGTCAGGCTGAAGAAATTTCTATTGAAATTGAAAATGTATCAACTGCACAGAAAAGATTGAACGAAATCAAGTCCGTCATAAGAAGTCTTGGAACCGTAAATGTGTCTGCAATTGAGGAATATAAGGAAGTATCAGAAAGATATGAATTCCTCAACGCACAGGTTAATGATGTAGAAAATTCAAAGAGTGAGATTGAAAAGCTGATTAATAACCTGACAAAGCAAATGAAGGAAGCTTTTGTTGAGAATTTTTATGAAATTAACAAGCATTTCGGTGCAACCTTTAAGGAACTGTTTGGCGGAGGCACAGCTTCACTTCAGCTTTCAGACCCTGATGACATTCTCAATAGCGGCATTGATATCATTGCACATCCTCCCGGAAAAATTGTTGTTCATCTTGAGGCGCTTTCAGGTGGAGAAAAGGCTCTTGTTGCAATTGCTCTGTATTTTGCTATAATGAAGGTAAGACCTGCTCCGTTCTGTGTAATGGACGAAATTGAAGCCGCGCTTGATGAAGTAAATGTTGACAGATTCGCTCAATATATGAGAAGAATGACAGGCAATACCCAATTTATTCTGATTACACACAGACGTGGTACAATGGAAGAAGCAGAAGTTCTGTATGGTGTTACAATGCAGGACGAGGGTATCTCAAAGTTGCTTGAATTGCGTGCTTCAGAGGTTGCCGCAAAGCTTGGTATGAAGGCAAATTAGTAATAATCAATAATTTAAAAGGATTATATTTATGGGACTTTTTAGTAAAATCAAGGAAGGTCTTAAAAAGACCAGAGAAAGTGTTGTTGGTCAAATTGACTCAATGCTGAAATCTTTTACAAAGATAGACGAAGAACTTTTTGAAGAACTTACAGAGCTTCTTGTAATGGGCGATGTTGGTATCAAGACAGCAGAAGAAATTACAGAGGAACTCAAAGTAAGGGTAAAAAAACAAGGAATCACCGACCCCGCTGAAATCAATAGACTTTTACAGGAAATTGTTTCTGATATGCTGACAGGCGATGAAGAATTGAAAATTTCAACAAAGCCTTCCATAATTCTTGTAATCGGAGTAAACGGGGTTGGTAAAACAACTACTATTGGTAAGCTTGCCAACAGTTTAAGAAAAGAAGGTAAAAGCGTACTTCTTGCCGCTGCCGATACATTCAGAGCGGCAGCCATTGACCAGCTGGATATTTGGGCAAAAAGAAGCGGCTGTGATATTGTTAAGCAGAACGAGGGCTCTGACCCTGCAGCAGTAATATTTGATGCTATTTCAGCCGCAAAAGCAAGAAATACTGATGTAATTATTTGTGACACAGCAGGACGACTCCACAATAAAAAGCATCTTATGGACGAGCTTGCAAAGATAGGAAGGGTTATTGACCGAGAGTTACCTGACTCTGACAAAGAGTATCTCCTTGTTCTAGATGCCACAACAGGTCAAAATGCGGTTAATCAGGCAGAGCAATTTAGCAAAGCAACAGGAATTACAGGCATTGTTTTAACAAAGCTGGATGGTACAGCCAAGGGCGGTGTTGTTCTCAATATTAAAAACGGTCTTGGTATTCCTGTAAAATACATTGGTGTAGGCGAACAGATTGACGATTTGCAGGAATTTGTACCCTCTGACTTTGCAAATGCTTTGTTTGATTTTGGTGAGGAAAAATGAGAAAGTTTTTAATTGCATCTAATAATCAGCACAAAGTGCAGGAACTTAACAGAATTTTGAATCCATTGGGAATAAATGCAGTCACTGCAAAGAAATGTAATGTTGACCTTGGAGATGTGGAGGAAACAGGAAGTACATTTGCGGAAAATGCAGAAATAAAAGCACTTGCAGCCTTTGATAGGACAAAAATGCCTTCTGTTGCAGACGATTCTGGTCTTGTTGTGGATGCTCTTGACGGTAGACCGGGTGTTTATTCTGCCCGTTATGGCGGTGTGAATGCAACTGATGAGGACAAATATAACAAAATCCTTGAAGAAATGAAAAATGTTCCTGAAAGTGAAAGAACTGCAAGATTTGTTTCAAGCATTTGTTTAATACTTGAGGACGGTACAAAAATTCAGGTTGAGGGTACAAGCGAGGGTAAAATCGCTTACGAGCCAAAAGGAACAGAGGGATTTGGATACGACCCTATATTTGTAACACAAAACGGAAAAACTTTTGCAGAGTTAACACCCGGGGAAAAAGATGCAGTAAGTCACAGAGGTAAAGCTCTGATAAAATTGAAAGATGAACTGACTAAAATATTATAATTACTTTATTGGTTAAGGAGATATATATGATAAACAGCAAACAGAGAGCCTATCTCAGAAGTATTGCCAATACAATAGACACCATACTTATGGTGGGCAAGGGTGGTATAACCGAGCAGGTTATAAAGCAGGGTGACGATGCACTTACAGCCAGGGAAATCATCAAAGGCAAGGTGCTGGAAACAAGCGAATTGAATTCCAGACAGACAGCTGATGTGCTTTCCAAGGAGCTGAATGCAGATGTTGTGCAGGTTATTGGTTCAAAATTTGTTTTATACAGACCAAATCCTGATGAGCCTGTTATAGTGTTGCCGAAGGCAAAGAAAAAGTGAACATAGCACTTTTTGGGGGAGCATTTAACCCTATTCATATAGCCCACACTTTACTTGCAAAGAGAGCTATGAATGAGTTCTCTGTTGATAAGGTTATATTTATGCCAACATATATAAGTCCTCATAAGAATACAACAAAATCAGTTTCTTATCAGCACAGAATGAATATGGTGCGCCTTGCAACGGAGGATGAAGATAATTTCCTTGTTTCTGATTATGAGAGCAAAATTGAGGGTAACAGCTATTCATACCTGACACTTAAACACCTTAAGAAAGATTATCCCCATGATAAGCTGTTTTTGATAGTTGGCGCAGATATGTATATCTCATTGTTGCAGTGGAAAAATCCACAGATTATTTTTGAACTTTGTGATATAATAACCTGTCCCAGAGATGAAGAAAATTATAATTCTTTATTAGAATATTCAAAAATATTGGAGAATCATTCCTGTGTTTCGCACATTATGAAAAAACCTGTTATGATGCTTTCGTCAACCATTATAAGAGAAAATCCCCGTCTGTCATATGAAAAAGGCTTTTTGGATAAAAAGGTGTTTGATTATATAATCCGGCACAATTTATATACCTAGGAGCAACATAATAATTTCAGATTTATATGCATGGTGATATTATGAAGGATTTTGATTATTACATAGAATTAATTAAAAGCAGAATAAGTGAACATAGGTTTATTCACTCTGTTAATGTTGCAAAAAAAGCAAGAGAATTAGCAGAGTTTTACTGCGGAGATGCTGACAAAGCAGAGATTGCCGGAATACTTCACGATGTTACAAAAGAAACTCCATTTGAAGAACAGTTGAAAATAATGTCAGAGGGTGGTATAATTCTTGATAATGTAGAAAAATCAAGCAAAAAGTTATGGCATCCCATTTCAGGCAGTGTGTTTGTAAGGGATAACCTGAAAATATATGATAATGATATTATTAATGCAGTCCGTTTTCACACAACCGGTAGGGCAGGAATGTCACTGCTTGAAAAAATAATTTTCGTTGCAGATTTTACGGGTGACGAAAGAAATTATAACGGTGTTGAAATTATGAGTGAAAGTCCTACAGAAGTCTGGAGGAAGCAATGATATACGGATTGCAGTTTACCATAAAAGATTTGTCAAGCAGAAAGATGTCTATACATCCAAATGCTTTGGCTTGCTATAATGATTTAATACTAAAGGATGAAGAGAATGAACACTAGAGAACAAGCACATCTTATGGCTAAAGCGCTTTCAAGCAAAAAGGCACTGGATATAAAAGTTATTGAAATTACAGATGTTTCTGTACTTGCCGACTATATGGTTATTGCTACCGGTACAAGTAATACCCACGTAAAGGCGCTTGCTGACGAGGTTGAATATCAGCTTGACGAAGCAGGATACTCTGTAAGTCACGTTGAGGGTTATCGTTCAAACGGCTGGATTTTACTTGACTATGTTGACATAATTGTACACATATTTGACGACGATTCACGTGACTACTATAATCTTGAAAGATTATGGCAGGATGGAAATGAAATAGAATTTGATGATATAGATTAATGGAGAGTGAGAATAAGTGAAATATAATCATAAGGCAGTAGAGCCTAAATGGCAAAAAATCTGGGAAGATAAAGGCTGTTTCCATGCAGAAGAAAACAGTGATAAAGAAAAATTCTTTGCACTTATTGAATTTCCTTATCCATCGGGACAGGGCTTGCATGTTGGTCACCCCAGACCATATACAGCTCTTGACGTAGTTTCAAGAAAAAAGAGATTACAGGGCTTCAATGTACTGTATCCTATTGGTTGGGATGCCTTTGGTCTGCCAACTGAAAACTATGCAATCAAGAACCACATTCATCCCGAGGAAGTTACAAAGAAGAATGTAGCCAGATTCAAAAAGCAAATTCAGTCATTGGGTATTTCTTTTGATTGGAGCAGAGAAATCAATACCACCGACCCTGATTACTACAAATGGACCCAGTGGATTTTTCTTCAACTCTTTAAGAAGGGTTTAGCTTACAAAAAGGAAATGGCTGTAAATTGGTGTACTTCCTGCAAATGTGTTCTTGCTAATGAAGAAGTTGTCAATGGTGTTTGTGAACGCTGTGGCAGTGAAGTTGTAAGAAAGGTTAAATCCCAGTGGATGCTGAAAATAACAGAGTATGCAGACAGACTTATCAGTGACCTTGATTTGGTCGATTATCCTGCAAGAGTTAAGGCACAGCAGAAAAACTGGATTGGCAAATCAACAGGTGCAGAGGTAGACTTTAAAACAACCGAAGGAGATATTCTCACAGTATACACAACAAGGTGTGACACTCTGTTTGGTGCTACATATATGGTTATTTCACCTGAACACCCTTGTATTGAAAAGTGGGTTGATAAGCTTAAAAATATTGATGAAATCAAAGCCTATCAGTCAGAAGCTGCAAAGAAGTCTGATTTTGAAAGAACAGAGCTTGCAAAGGATAAAACCGGCGTAATGCTTGAGGGTGTCAAAGCCATTAACCCTGTAAACGGAAAAGAAATTCCGATTTTTGTTTCTGACTATGTGCTTGTTTCTTATGGTACAGGCGCAATTATGGCTGTTCCTGCTCACGATACACGTGACTGGGAGTTTGCAAAAAAATTCAATCTTTCTATCATTGAGGTTGTAAAGGGCGGAGAAGATGTTCAAAAAGAAGCATTTACAGACTGTGCAACAGGTGTACTTGTAAATTCAGGTTTCCTCAATGACCTTTCTGTGGAAGATGCAAAGAAAAAGATGATTGAGTGGCTCACAGATAATGGAGTAGGCAGAGCAAAGGTTAACTATAAGCTTCGTGACTGGGTATTTTCAAGACAAAGATATTGGGGAGAGCCTATTCCGATTATGCACTGTGAAAAATGCGGCTATGTTCCCATTCCTGAAAGTGAATTGCCGCTGAAATTGCCAATGGTAGATTCATATGAGCCAACAGATACAGGTGAGTCCCCGCTTTCTAAAATCACAGATTGGGTGGAAACAACCTGTCCTCACTGCGGTGGCAAGGCTCATAGAGAAACAGACACTATGCCACAGTGGGCAGGCTCATCTTGGTATTTCCTCAGATATATGGATCCTCATAACAGTGAAGCCCTTGCAAGCAAGGAAGCTCTTGACTATTGGTCACCTGTTGATTGGTATAACGGCGGTATGGAACACACTACACTTCATCTGCTTTACAGCCGTTTCTGGCATAAGTTCCTGTATGATATTGGTGTTGTTCCGACTCCGGAACCATACGCAAAGAGAACCAGTCATGGTATGATTTTGGGTGAAAACGGAGAAAAAATGAGCAAATCCAGAGGTAATGTAGTTAACCCTGATGAGATTGTAGATTTGTACGGTGCAGACACAATGCGTATGTACGAAATGTTCATTGGTGACTTTGAAAAGGCTGCTCCGTGGAGTGCTTCAAGCATTAAGGGATGCAGAAGATTTATTGAAAGATATTACAGCCTTCAGGAAAAACTTATTGACGGCGACGAAGTAAGACCGGAGCTTGAAAGTTCCTTCCATAAGACAATTAAGAAGGTTGGAGATGATATAGAAAATATCAAATTCAACACTGCAATTGCTGCTTTGATGGCTCTTATGAATGATATTTTTGCCGTGGGAACAATCAATAAAAAGGAATATGCAATTTTCTCAATTCTTCTCAATCCATTTGCTCCTCATGTAACCGAGGAAGTATGGAGCCAATGTCATCTTGGCAATGATATGATTGTTGATAATAGCTGGCCTGAATTTGATGAATCCAAGTGTAAGGAAGATACAATTGAAATTGCTGTTCAGGTAAACGGAAAAATTAAAGCAAAGCTTATGATTCCTGCAGATGCAGACCAAACAGAAGCAATTAACATTTCAAAGCAGGACGAAAATGTTCAAAAAGCAATTGACGGAATGAACATTATTAAGGAAATATATGTAAAAGGCAGACTTGTAAATATTGTTGTTAAGTAATTTCTGATAAATTTTGGTGCATAAAATATTCAAATATGTTATGTGTTAAGATTGTAATTAGGATTAATCTGTGGTTACTTTTACCTTTAAATAACAATTTTCTACTAAATTTCTACTAATATTTATATTTTCCTTGACAATTATCACTGTTTTATTGTATAATCAGTATTGCGATTAAGCAAATATTACCCATGCCAAGTGGCAGATGGGAGGGAAATATAGATGGCAGAAGTTAGATTAAAAGAAAATGAATCTCTCGAAAGCGCATTAAGAAGATTTAAAAAGCAGTGTGCAAGAGCTGGCGTTATTGCTGAAGTTCGTAAGAGAGAAGCTTACGAGAAGCCTTCCGTAAAGCGTAAGAAAAAATCTGAAGCAGCTCGTAAAAGAAAGTATAAGTAATATATGCTTATAAAAGCGGACAGTTTAATATACTGTCCGCATTTTTATTTTTACAATAATTGAGGTTTTGTTTATGAAAAAAATTCTGGTACTTTTGGGACCTAACCTTAATATGGTTGGTACAAGAGAAAAATCCATATATGGAGAAGAAAATGCAGAAACCATTAATAAAGACATTCTGAATTATGCAGAAAATGCAAACTTCAAGTGTGATATTTTTCAGTCTAATCATGAAGGGGAATTAATAGACATAATTCACCGTTCTCTCAATGAATATGATGGTGCAGTTATTAATGCAGGCGCTCTCACACACTATAGCTATGCATTAAGAGATGCAATTGCATCTGTTTCGGCAATACCTTTTGTTGAGGTTCATATGTCAAATATTCACAAGAGGGAAGAATTCAGACACCATTCCGTAATTTCTCCTGTTTGTGCAGGTCAGATTTGCGGATTTGGTAAAGATAGCTACCGTTTAGGCATAGAAGCTTTAAAGGGTCTGATTTAATGAATATTTACAGCGAAAGAATCAATCTCTTAAAAAGTAAGGTTAAGGATAATTCTTTTCTTATAACTAACGATAAAAATATTTATTATTTTACAGGTCTTTGGGACAGCAACGGCTACTTGTTAGTAACTGAAAATAATGCTTATCTGCTTGTAGATTTTCGCTATGGTGAAGTTGCAGAAAAAACTGTGACATCTGCAAATGTAATTGTATTTGACAACTTCTTTGATGCCTTAAACAAACTGGCAAAAGAGAATGATATAAATAGTTGTTACTTTGAAACTAATCATATGACTGTCAGTCAATTTAAGGAATTTGCAGAAAAGTTGAATTTTAGTCTTTTTGATAGTAATATCCTTGATAATGTAATTGAAGAAATGAGAATTATTAAGGACAGTGAAGAGTATACACTGATGAAAAAGGCACAGGAGATTACAGAGCAGGCATATTATAACATTATTCCATTGATGAAAGAGGGAACAAGCGAAAGAGAAGTGTCGGTAGCCCTTGAACATCAGATGAAACTACTTGGTGCAGATGACATTTCCTTTGATTTAATCACAATAACAGGGGAAAAAACCTCTTTACCTCACGGTATGCCTTCTGACAAAAAGATAAAAACAGGTGATTTTTTCACACTGGATATCGGTGCAACTTATAAGGGTTATCATAGCGATATGACAAGAACTGTCTGTATTTGTGAACCAAGTGAAGAAATGAAGAAAGTTTACGGAATTGTTCTTGAGGCTCACAATCTGGCACTTGCGTCAGTGAAGCCGGGAGTAAAGTGTAGTGAAATTGATAAAATTGCAAGGGATTATATCTATGAAAACGGATATAAAGGTTGCTTTGGCCACGCTACAGGTCACGGTGTAGGACTGGATATTCACGAAAAACCCACCGTAGGACCAAAATGTGATACTATCCTTAAACAGGGTATGGTTATAACCATAGAGCCCGGAATTTATCTCAAAGATAAATTTGGTGTAAGGATTGAAGATACTGTAATTGTTACCGAAAATGGTTATAAAACCTTTGCGACAATTCCCAAAGAATTAACTATTATTTAAAAAATAGTTGCAATTTATGCCATTAGAATGTATAATGTAGTACATAAGGTGTGCGATTACGCACTTTTTTAATAATATTTAGGAGGATTACCAATGATTTCAGCAGGTGATTTTAGAAACGGCGTTACTTTTGAAATGGATGGACAGGTTGTTCAGGTTATTGAATTCCAGCATGTTAAACCGGGTAAGGGCGCTGCTTTTGTTAGAACAAAGTATAAAAATGTTATTACAGGTGCTGTTGTTGAAAAATCTTTCAACCCTAACGACAAGTACCCAACAGCATTTATTGAAAGAAAAGATATGGAATACAGCTATGAGGATGGCGGTCTGTATTACTTTATGGATACAGAAACATGGGAATCTATTCCAATAAGTGCAGATATACTTGGAGATGCTTTCAAGTTTGTTAAAGAAAATATGGTTTGTAAAATCCTTTCCTACAAGGGCAAGGTATTTGGCGTAGAACCACCAAACTTTGTTGAACTCCAGGTTACAAAGACTGACCCAGGCTTCAAGGGTGATACAGCAACAAATGCAACAAAGCCTGCAACTCTTGAAACAGGTGCAGAAATTAAGGTGCCGCTCTTTATCGACGAAGGTGAAGTTATCCAGATTGATACAAGAACAGGCGAATATATGGGTAGAGCATAATGAGTATGGATTTAACAGAAAAGATTTCTTACATCAAAGGTTTTGCAGAAGGCCTTAATCTTGATCAGAGCAAGGACGAGGTTAAGGTAATTAACAAAATTATTGATTTGCTTGACGATATGGCAGAGTCTGTTGCCGAACTTCAGGATTGCTATGATGAATCTGTTGACATCATTGATGCTATCAACGAGGATTTACTTGAGCTTGAAGATTATGTTTATGATGACTGCGATGATTGTGATTGCTGTGACGATGACGAGAAAAACCCTCTTTATGAGGTAACCTGTCCGCAGTGCGACGAAAAGATTGTTGTTAAAGAAGACGAGCTTCTCTGTGGTGAGATTGATTGTCCGAATTGCGATGCTGTTCTTGAGTTTGATTTTTCCGATTTAATGGATGATGAACACAGTGACGGCTGTACATGTGGTTGCCACGACAACGAACATCTCGGCGAAGATGACTTAATGTCATAATCAATATTAACAAAATCCAACCCTTGGGATATTATATCTCAGGGGTGTTTTTTTGCTTAATAAAAAGATAAAGAAAAGACGAAAATATAAAAAGTACATTTTTTTGATTATTATATTTGCTGTGATAATTACCATTATCTTTGAAATTTACATAAAACCACTGCAAATAAAAATTATGGAAAACAGGGCAAAGGTAATTGTCGAAGCAAGAGTGTCTAAAATTGCAAGTGAGGTTATTGACTCATCAGAGTATGACTACAATAATCTTCTCGTGAAAAGCACCAGTGAAAGGGGAGTTGTTACATCGCTCAGCGTCAACTCTCAAGCTGTTAACAAGTTGCAAAATGAGTTTTCTGATGTATTTCAAAATAAAATTGATGATTTGATTTCACAGCATTTTTCTTTACCGATAGGTGACCTCACAAATATTACAATGCTTGCAGGCAAGGGCCCAAGAATAAATTTTAATTATGATATGACCGGTTCTGTAAATGTTGAACTTGAAAGCAGTTTTACTTCAACAGGAATTAACCAGACTCTTCACCGATTAAATATGAAGGTAAATGCAGAAATTGTGTTTATTAGCCAATCATATATGGAAAATATAACAATAAGTAATGACTTTGCAGTCAGCGAAACCGTAATTGTTGGAAATACACCCGATTATTTATATCCAAAATACTAATTTGTTGTTGAAAAGTGGAATATATTGTGATAGAATAATAAGGATAATACAATGGATAGGAGTATTGCTTTGCAAAAAAGTGACTTTTCAGATAAAAATTTTTTAGAAAAACAAGATTATTATCTAAATTTAATTTCTGAACTGATGGATATCAGAAAGCGTGGGGAAAAACCTCTTGCTTTTATTCATACATACGGTTGTCAGCAGAATGTCGCCGATAGCGAAAAGATTAAGGGAATGTTGTATAAAGCAGGCTTTGACTTTACAGATAAGCCTGATGATGCAGATTTTATTCTTTTTAATACCTGCGCAGTAAGAGAGCATGCAGAGGACAGAGTTTTTGGCAATGTTGGTGCACTGAAAAATTTAAAGAGAAAGCACCCTCAAACTCTTATAGCACTTTGCGGTTGTATGATGGAACAAAAGCATATTGCCGACAGAATGTACAAGAGCTTTCCCTTTGTTTCTCTTGTGTTTGGCACACATTCTCTGCAAAACTTCCCTGAACTGTACTACAGAACCTTGTTTTCAGGCAAAAGGGTATACGAAAGGGATAATGATGACAAGCTGATATATGAGGGGATTCCTGTAAAACGTGACGGCACATTTAAGAGTTGGCTTCCTATTATGTACGGCTGTGATAATTTCTGCACATACTGCATTGTTCCATATGTGAGAGGCAGGGAGAGAAGCCGTAAAAAAGATGATGTAATTAATGAAGCAAGAGAGCTTATAAATTCAGGCTATAAGGATATAACTTTGCTGGGACAGAATGTGAATTCTTACGGAAAAGGTCTTGAAGAAAAGACAACATTTGCACAGTTAATAGGTGAGATAGACCAAATTGAGGGCGACTATTGGCTTAGATTTATGACCAGTCACCCAAAGGATTGCTCAAAGGAACTTATAGATACCATTGCTAACGGCAAGCATATCAGTAAGCACTTGCATCTGCCATTCCAAAGCGGCTCTGACAGAGTACTAAAGCAAATGAACCGACATTATGACAGAAAGAAATATCTTGAAATTATCAACTATGCAAAAGAGAGAATACCTGACGTTTCTCTTACAAGTGATATTATCGTAGGTTTTCCCGGAGAAACCTATGAGGATTTCAAAGAAACACTTTCTCTTATAAAAGAAGTTAAGTTCACTTCGCTTTTTACATTCATCTACTCACCAAGAGTCGGTACTCCTGCTGCAGAGATGGCTGACCCTATCTCCGCCGAGGAAAAATCAAAGTGGTTCCGTGAGTTGCTTGCAGTACAAGAAGAAATTGCGGCAAAAAGATGTGCCTCTATGGTTGGAAATAACGAAAAGATACTTGTTGAAAGTGTTAATGAGAAGAATGGAAAATTACAGTGCAGAAATTCAGGCAATATAATTGTTGAATGTGAAGGTAGTTCTGATTTGATTGGTACTTTCCAAACAGCAAAAATCACAGAAGCAAGAAATTGGATATTAAGAGGAAAAATAGTTTAAGTTATGAAAATGTCAGAATTTTTTAAAAGTATTATTGATACAGACTTATGCGCGGTTGTAATATGTGACTTAAATCATAAAATAATATATATGAATCCTGCGGCTGTAGACAGATACAGCAAAAGCGGCGGCGCTTCCCTTATTGGTAAGTCAATTTTAGATTGCCATAATGCAGGTTCAGGTAGTATTATAAAAGATATTGTTGAGTGGTTTAAAGAAGATAAATCCAACAACAGAGTTTATACATTTCATAATGTAAAAGAAAATAAAGACGTCTATATGGTTGCACTTCGAAATGAAAACGATGAACTGATTGGATATTACGAAAAGCACGAATATAGAAATGCTGAAACAGCAAAAATTTATGATTATAAGAAATAAGGAGAATTATTATGAACGAAAATATTATTTCAATGGCAAGAGAAATCGGCAAATTGATTCAGGAAGAGGAATGTTACAAAAACCTTGAAAAAGCAAGAATTGCATCTGATGCAGACCAGGAACTTCAAGGCCTTATTGGCGAATTCAACCTTAAGAGAATTGCAATTAACGAAGAAGGTATGAAGAAGGATAGAGATCAGGAGAAAATTCAGGAATTTAACAATCAGATGCGTGAAATCTATGCTGATATTATGAAAAATGAAAATATGCTTGCATATAATGATGCAAAAACAGAACTTGACAAGCTTGTTGGCAGAATTGCTGCTATTGTTACTAATTGTGCAAACGGTGAAGATCCGGAAACAACAGATGTCCACGAGGGCTGTTCAGGCGATTGTTCAGGTTGCAGCAGTTGTGGTTGATGAATAAATCTAAAGGGAATTTTAAACGGGAAAGGAAGTGAGCAAATGGCTGAATTATCACCAATGATGAAACAGTATCTAGAAATTAAAGAGAGGAACAAAGACAGTATTTTGTTTTTCAGACTTGGTGACTTTTACGAGATGTTTTTTGAAGATGCCAAGCTTGCTTCCAAGGAACTTGAGCTTACATTAACAGGAAGGGACTGTGGACAAGAGGAACGTGCTCCAATGTGCGGAGTTCCTTTCCATAGTTGCGACAACTACATAGCACGATTGGTTGAAAAGGGATATAAAGTAGCTATTTGTGAGCAGACCGAAGACCCCGCAAAGGCAAAGGGTATTGTTAAACGTGATGTTATCAGAGTAATTACTCCGGGTACTGTTATAGAATCAAATATGCTGGACGAAAGCAAAAATAACTTTATTGCGTCTGCATTTATGGCTAATGGAAAAATCGGCCTTGCCTTTTGTGATATTTCCACCGGTGAAATGTTTGTAACTGAAATTAACGGAGATGATTTGCAGGATAAACTGCAGGATCAGCTAATCAGCTACAACCCAAAAGAAATCTTAATAGGCGGAGATATTATTAATTTCACTTCCTTATCTGCTTTTATTAAAGATAAGCTTTCTGCATCTGTGGAAATGCTTACAGATGATGAATTTGGTTATTTCATTTGTCTTGACTCTGTGAAGCAGCAGTTTAAGGATAAGGATGTTGAACTCATCAAAGATAAAAATGAGCTTGTTTCCTCAATCGGTGCGCTCCTTAGT
>JAFLUK010000027.1 GCA_022508865.1 Oscillospiraceae bacterium
AAAATCTGTTTACCTTTGACACATATCCGTCGCTTTCAACACTGTCTACAAGGTAGGCAAAGGCTTCGTTCTTTGTCATATTGTTGTAGAAAGTTTCGCCTGCATATATTACTCGTCCGTACCCAACAGTCAGGCAGGGGAAATTTGTGAGCGGATCATACATTGCCTGTGAAAGAAAACCTTCATAGTTTGAAATAAAGCTGATAATCTTGTTGCTGGCGTGTCTTTCTTCACAGGATACAGTTGTGTTATCCTCAACATTTGAAACAAATACACTGCCGTAGCTTCCTGTGCTCTTTTTCCAGCTATCGCCGTATTTTGAATATGCAACTATCTTATAGGCTCCGGAATTTGTAAGCTTTTTTGTGCCCTTCCATACATATGTATCTCCGTCTAAAGTTTTTGAAGAAGCCTTTACAGTATAATCGTTAGAGCCTGATGATACCTTAAACTTTACATCTGTACGGATTTTGTCTGTTATGGCAATAAAGGTAACTTTGCTGTTCAGTGGGGCAGAATTTGGATTTGCATATGTAAAACGAACAGCTTCTCTTCCCTTTACTGTAACAAGGCAGGTTGCCCAGCCGCCTGATACCTTTGCTCTTATTACCGCTTTGCCTTTCTTTTTGCACAGGACAAGTCCGTCCTTCACTGTTGCAACGGAGGTATCTGAACTTGACCAGCTGACACCTTTTGTTGTTGAGGTAAGGTAAATTGTTTTTGCTCTGTTGGCTGAATATGTTTTGTTGGAAATATTCACCGATACAGATTTATTAATAACCTTAATTGTACAGGAAACAGTTTTTGTGCTTATCTTTGCTTTGATAGTTGCTGTTCCTGTTTCTTTTCCGTAAACAATACCATTTTGCGTTACTGTTGCAACACTTTTGTTGCTGCTGCTCCATTTTATGGTTTCTTTTGTATTGTTTGTTGCATTAATATGGAAGTAGCAATCCTTGTATATGGTTGCACTTGTGTATTTAAGACTGATTGGAAAACTTTCTGTGTCATCATCTACTGTTTTGGGATGTTCGGAAGAGGGAATCTCCACAATGGTCTTTGCATATTCCTTACTGATAAAGCCTGTATTACTTTTGTATGTAACCTTTATCCAAATTGCGTTATTGTTTGCCTTTACTGTAAGAGTTGTAGCCTTGGGAATGGTGGTGATAACCTCATAGGTAGTGCCCTTGCCCTTCCTGAGATTTACAACATCTGTTGTTTTGCACTTGATTATTGCAGAGGTACCTGCAACATAATTCAGTTCTTTATTGGGGGCATAGCCTGCTGTGCCTGCAGAATCCTTAACCTGTACCCAGTTTCCTGTACAGTTTTTCGTTACATAAAGCACTGTGTCCTTGGTGATTAATTTAACCTTGTCCGAGGACTTTACCGCACTCTTTCTAAGGTAAAACTTACTGATTGCCACAACACTGTTTTTGTTGCTGTAGGATGCAGCTGTGCTTTCCGGTTTTTCCGTTGCCGCACCTGATGCAAACTGGGTTTCTGTAGTATCTGCACCAAACACATATGACATATTGGATGTACATAACGCCGATAAAAGCAATGTAACAAGTATCAGCATATATGAAATTGTCTTTTTTAATTTAACTAAACCACTCATTACTAAACCTTAAATCTGATAAAATTTCAGCTTAACCCTTAAATAATATATTTCTATACTTTTTTATATACTGAATTGCCGCTACCGTAACGGCAAAATCATATATTATAAATACCACATTACCCACAAGTAAAAATACCGGCGGAATATTCACACCAAAAATCACAAAAGCGTCTGCATCTATACCAAAGATAAACAGCATAATAAAATACACTGCAACCGCTCCGAGATTGAATATACCAAGCTTGATTATATACTGAACTGCCTTTGACTTGATTTTTTCTATGTAGCTTTTAACAACGGGATAGTAACCAAAAATAAGAATAAAAAACAGTGCAGCTTCTTTGTCTGCTACAAAGAATAGAGAAAGAATTGATATAACGCCGTACACAAGCATTGCCCATCTAAACCCAAACTCAAGAAAAATTGAAATTAAAAGAACTCCTGAAATTACGGGAAATGCATAGGTACCAAAGGGAAACACTCCTGTAAGAAGCAAAAGTGTAAGTGAAAAGGCGGAAATAAGTCCGCCTATTGCTACCTTAAAAGCGTTGCTGTTTTTCATTAGCAGCCACCGCCGCAACATCTGCAGCACATATCAGCACACATAATACCTGCACACATATCACAGCAACTGCAACCATATGCACCGTTTGGCTGATTATACGGACCGCCCGCACCATATTGTCTGCTTCTCATAATGTTGTTATAAGCCGCATTGTATTCAGGATTTGATGGGTCCATCTGAACAGCTCTTTGTATAAACTGGAAAGCCTGTTCGTTCCAGCCCCTGCGTGAAGCCACCATACCCTTGAGAAAATACCACTCTGCATTTTTCTGTGTTTCATCAAGGGAGTTCAGCACCTTTTCTGCTTCGTCAAGATTATTAGACATAATAAGACTGCGAACTCTTTGAAACACAGGATTTTGTGAAGCATAATTTTGGTAGCTCTGTCCGCTGTATCCGCTATATCCGTTATAGCCACTGCCTGTGTTGCCGTTTTTACGCATATCAACAATCATATCGTAAGCTTCGTTGATTTCCTTCATTTTTTCGTCTGCAACATCCTTTAACGGAGAATCAGCAAATTTATCGGGGTGATATTTTTTGGCAAGTTCTCTGTATGCAGCCTTTACCTGTTCATCAGTTGCATCTGAAGAGACACCCAATACTTCATATGGATTTGTAACCATTTATTTTTCCTCCATGTTTAAAATCTCTTTTTGCTTTGTCGCCAGACCCTTAAGCAAAATATTCTCGATTATTCCTCTGTACAAAGTAACATCTAATAACTCCCATGCTCTATATAGCCGAGAAAGACTCATATTAAGCACCTGATTGGAATAATCCTTTATATTCTCGTTTCCATCATAGGATAAAAAGGGATTGAAACCACCCTTTTTGTTATCCTTATCGTAATCATCTATTGCATCTATTAAGTATATCCATCTACCAAGGTTATATCCCATTTCTTCCAAAACAACACTTTGGCTTTTTGTGGTTGCTTCATAGGAAAGAATTTTTTTCAGCATTGTTGCAGTGGGGTCAGCCGCCATATCTATGTGACAGTCACTGTTATTTTCCGCCTTTAACTGATTTTCTGACATTTCACTTACTGCGTCAAAAATATAGGGGTAATTTTTCTTTGCTTTATTCAGCCAATGCCTGAATATAGGCTTAACCATTTTGTAAATAAGCTTTTTTATCCCCTTTGAGTCATAAATGTTATCAACAATTTTAAAGTAACTGCTAACTACAGAAAGTGCAGAAGCCTTTGAAAGGGCCTCTTCTCCATCTTTGATATAGCTGCATTTTTTTATGGGGTTACATCTGCAATGCTTTTTCTCATATCCGGGGCAAGTACCATTAAGGGATAAAAGAAGCATTGCATAAAAAGTACAGTCGTAGGAAAGTATAAGTCGGGAAAAACGGCTGTATTCCTTACCCATTCTGCGGCAAAGTCCGCAATACACAGCCTTGTATTCTTCAAATTCCCTTACAAGCAGTTCGTCGCTATATACTCTTACATATCCAAACAAACTGCTCACCTCAACACAATTATATATAATCGCAATGATTATAACACAAAATAACAAATCTTACAATAGGTATATTATTTGCATTATGCGGCAGAAAAACAGTTGAAATTACCGTCAGTTACATATATAATTAGGTTGAAAAAATTTTATAATTCAGGTTAGATTTGAGGTAACTATGAACTGCTATGATTTTGACAAAACTATATATGATGGTGATTCCACAAGGGATTTTTACATATTCAGTCTTAAAAGGCACAAAGGAATTATAAAAACTTTCCCATCTCTCATAAAAGCTTTTGTTAAGTTTTATGTGTTTAAAAAAGGGGAAAAAACAGAATTCAAAGAAAAAATGTACCGCTTTCTTTGGTATATTGATATTGAAAAAGATTTACCCCTGTTTTGGAAAAGCCACAAAAAGAATATTAAAGACTGGTACTATAAACAACAAAAGGAGGACGATTTGATAATTTCTGCTTCCCCTGAATTTTTACTTGAACCAATATGCAAGGAAATCGGCATAAATTATATGATGGCATCTAAAGTTGACAAAAAAACAGGAAAATACAAGGGTATTAACTGCCACGGCAAAGAAAAGGTAAGAAGATTTTATGAAAAATTTCCAAATGGAGAAATAGACGAATTTTACAGCGACAGCTACAGTGACTCTCCCCTTGCTGAAATCTCAAAAGAGGCGTTCCTTGTTAAGGGAAACAAGCTTTGTAAATGGTGATTAATTAAAATTCATAACAGACAATAGAAACATATAATAGAAAAACAACCGTCTTGTACTTTTACAAGATGGTTGTGCTGTTTTATCTATTATCAATCAGGCATACACTGTGAGCAGAAATACCCTCTTTTCTGCCTGTAAATCCCAGTTTTTCCTCTGTTGTAGCCTTTACACTTACACAGTCAACATCTATATTGCAGGCATTTGCAATTTTTTCTCTCATAGTGATTATATAATCCTTTAGCTTTGGGGCTTGCGCAATCACTGTGGAGTCAATATTTATAATTTTATAGCCCTTTTCATCAAGCACTCTCACTACCTCTTTCAGCAGTAAAATGCTGTTTGCGCCCTTGAATTTGGGGTCAGTGTCGGGAAACAGCTTTCCAATATCACCAAGCGCCGCCGCACCAAGAAGAGAATCCATTATTGCGTGAAGAAGAACATCGGCATCACTGTGACCCATAAGACCTACAGTATGGGGAATATTTACTCCTCCTAAAATAAGTGCTCTGTCTTCTGTCAGCTTATGCACATCGTATCCGTGACCTATTCTCAATGCTGTTCCCTGCCTTTCAAAATACTTTCCGCCATTATAATATCATCCTGTGTTGTAAGTTTGATATTTGTATAAAGCCCGTCAACCACAGTAACATTCTGTCCGCAATATTCAAACAGCTTGCAGTCATCTGTAAAGTCCGCTGCATCGCTCTCTGCCATTGAGAGAAATTTGAGATAATTTTTCTTGTCAAAAACTTGCGGAGTTTGTATTGCCCTCAAAGCACTTCTGTGGGGTGTGTCTTTTATTGTATTATCGGGGTTAACAATCTTTATTGTGTCCTTAACAGCAACACCAAGGGCAGACGCGCCTGTAGAAATTCCTGAAAGGACAACTTTCTCTATTTCCTCTGTTGTAACAAGACATCTTGCGCCGTCGTGAATTGCAACTGTAGTGGACTTTTCATCTGTAGCCATAATACCATTCTTAACACTGATTGAACGGGTTTCTCCGCCATTCACTATGGCTTTAACCTTGGTAAAATTGTACTTACCCTTAATTGATAAAAATTCCTCTTTATCGCAATCTCTGCAAACGATTATAACTTCCTTTACAGAAACACTGTTTTCAAAGGCCTTCAGAGTATAATAAACAGCAGGTTTGCCAAGTAAATCAATAAACTGTTTTGATTTATTAAGCCCCATCCTTGTACTGTTCCCTGCGCATACAATTACGGCTGAAACAAAAAGACTTTTTTGCGGATTATTTATTTTTTCCTTTTCAACAGGATTCAAGTGCCTGTTTAATATCTTCGATAATGTCGTCACTGTTCTCTATACCTACTGATAATCTTATCATATTGGGAGCAACACCGCAGTCAATAAGTTGTTGCTCTGTAAGCTGTCTGTGTGTGGTTGATGCAGGATGAAGCACACAAGTTCTTGCATCTGCAACGTGAGTAACTATTCTTGCCAGCTTCAATTCACCCATAAGTTTTTCTGCTGTTTCCTTGCCGCCCTTTACGCCAAAGGAAATTACACCGCAAGTGCCGTTTGGCATCATCCTTTTAGCAAGGTCATAATACTTGTTTGACTTAAGTCCCGGATAGTTTACCCATTCAATTTTCTCGGAAGCTTCAAGAAATTCTGCCACCTTTTGCGCATTACTGCAATGTCTTTCCATTCGGAGAGCTAATGTTTCAATTCCAAGATTAAGCAAAAATGCATTCATTGGAGCGGCCTGTGCGCCAAAGTCACGCATAAGGTGTACCCTTGCCTTTGCAATATAGGCAGCCTTGCCAAAATGGTCTGTATACACAACACCGTGATATGTCTCGTCAGGCTCTGTGAGCATTGGATATTTGCCATTATTCCAATCAAAATTACCGCTGTCTACAATAATACCTCCAAGAGATACTGCGTGGCCGTCAAGATACTTTGATGTGGAATGGGTCACAATATCTGCGCCCCACTCAAAGGGTCTGAAATTTATCGGTGTTGGGAATGTGTTGTCAACAATAAGCGGTACTCCAAAGGAATGTGCAATTTCTGCATAAAGCTGAATATCAGACACATCAAGAGATGGATTTGTAACTGACTCTACAAAGCAGGCTCTTGTGTTTTCTTTGAAGGCTGCTGTAATTTCTTCTTTGGTTGCATTGCTTTTCAAAAATGTAAAGTCTATTCCCAAATCCCTTAATGTTTTATTAAACAGATTGAATGTGCCACCGTAAATAGCAGAGGAACAAACAACGTGCTGACCTGCCTTTACAATATTTGTAACAGAAATAAGGCTTGCGGCTTGTCCTGATGAGGTAAGCATTGCGCCAACGCCGCCCTCTAAATCTGCAATCTTCTTTTCTACAGCATCAAGAGTTGGGTTTGCAAGTCTTGTGTAGAAAAAACCCTCTGCCTCCAAATCAAACAGCTTACCCATTTCTTCTGATGTATCGTAACTGTATGTAGTGCTCTGAACAATGGGTAATACTCTTGGTTCTCCGTTCTTTGGGTCATATCCTGACTGAATACACTTTGTATCTATTCTCATTTTTCTGCTCCTTTAATACTTTTATAATAATTTAATTACAATAATCCCTTTATTAGTTCAATTAGGTAGTCAACACCCCAGATAAACACACAAAAAACAGCTATCAACAGCACACCGGAAACAATCCTTACCAGTGTACGTTTTGAGGATGACATTTCCATAAAATCATCTGCATTTTTGTCAAAATCAGATTTTTTGCTGTTTATATCCTTTAACACTTCCTCTGTTTCAACAGAATTATCATCAGGATTTATAACACCAATGCCCACACAAATATCATATGCCTTTTCGTAAGCCTGATATGGTACTACAACATAAACATCTGCAATGTCGCCGCCTGTGATAGGCTCGTAGGAAATGCTCTTTTTCTTTATTTCATAAGAAGGTATAGCTGCATCTTCAAGTGCTGCTCTTACTCTTTCTCTGTCTACACCGCTTACCTCACAAACTGTTACAGGAGTATTTTTATGAGTAACAGGCTTTAACTTCTTATTTTTGCAGGTGCATCTTTCTGTACCGTCATTATATAATTTTTTACATTTCGGACAATATAACATACCATCATTCCTTTATTATATTACTGATTATTTTATCATAAGAGGAAGGAAATGACAAGTATTTAAGTGTAAAATCAATGTACCCCCGCCACTGTGTAGCGAGGGTACAATTTATATGAACACAGGCTGATGCTGTTTATGTTCAAAAGCCAACTCCGTGCACTTTGGTATCAGTGTAAAATCACTGACCAGAGAATTTGGCTTTTTAATACAGTCATCCTGTGACATTGGTACAAAATATACATTTTTTGTATTGAGAAGTTTTCCTAAATTCACTGCAGAGGCACCCAGCCCGTCGTTTGTTGCTATTGCAAGAAGTACCGGCCGCTGAATACGCAAATGACTTTTTACAGCCATAGTAACAGGAGTGTCGGTAATTGCATTTGCAATCTTGCCAAGGGTGTTACCTGTACAAGGCGCAACAACAAGAACATCACACATTTTCTTTGGACCTACAGGCTCTGCTTCTTCTATTGTCCTGATAATTTTCTTTCCGGTGATTTTTTCTACTTCCGTGATAAATGACTCTGCCGTTCCAAATCTTGTATCTTTAGTTGAGGCGTTCATTGACATACTAGGAATTACGTCACATCCCATATCCACAAGATTTTTCATCTCTTTGATTGAATAACTAAAGGTACAAAAGGAAGCTGACAGAGCATATCCGACGGCAAGTTTTTTCACCCGTCATCCTCCTTGAGTATGCTCAAAATTGTACTTTCTATTATTTCTCCTGCTGATTTTGGTGCTATTTTCCCCGGCAATGACAGTGCGTGAATTGTCTTTATTCCAAGCTTTTCTGCTTCTTCAAAATCCACACCACCGGGCTTTGAAGCTAAATCTATAATAAGACAGTCTTGTTTTATCCTTTTGAGAATATCCCCATTAAATACCATTGAGGGCACAGTGTTAAAAATAATGTTGTATTTTGAAATATCCTGAAAATCCCCCGTAACCGTTCCTGCAAAGCCATTTAGCTTTATCCATGCTAAATCACTGCTTTTTCTTGCAGACACAGTTACCTCTGCACCCATACCCCGAAGCATTTCGGACAGCACCTTGCCTATTCTGCCATATCCGCAGACAAGTATACTGCTGCCGTTGATTGTAAAATCAGAATTTATAATTGCCTGATTGATAGCGCCCTCAGCTGTAGGTACTGCATTTTTTACTGAAAACTCCTCCCTGTCACTGTATGAACAGATGTTATTATGAGATAGTTTAGGAAATTCAGAAAACAGTTGGTCTTTTTTACCTGTGAAAATCTTTTTATCCTTTAACTCATCTTCATAGCCTGAGAGGTCAATGCCGCTTTCATTGTTGGAAAAAGGCGTGTTAATCCTCTTTCCTTCCTTAAAGGGCATTAAGGGTAAAATTAAAATATCACTGTCCAGAGCTGCAGCAATTTCACAATTCATATTGCTTAACTTGTCAAAACCGCACAGTTTAACCTCGTAGCCGTCATTGCGGAGAGCCTTTGCAAGGTAGTAACTCCTTTTGTCACCGCCAAGAACAGAGAAAGTCTTTTTCTTACTTTTCATAGAAAGCACCTTTACTAATAATTGATTGATATATTTTCATTATATGAAATGCTTTATAAAATGTTCATAAAACATCCTTAAGTAAACACTGCTTAATTCCGTTAAAAAGTATGTAGCCTATTTTTTGAATATTAATTAGTGTTTACTTAATATGTAAACGGCATATTTGTAATAATAATTGTTTTTTACAAAAATGCCGTTATGAGTATATTATTGTTTTTTAGCAGTTACAGCACTTTGACTTTGCTACAAAGCTTTCGCAGTCTACACACTGACATTCACTTGGATGAGGCTCATGTGTGCCTACACTGATTGTGTCAAGAGAACAGTAGTTTTCTGTGCTGTTGTGATTCTCACAGGATACAACTGTACATCTGATTGATTGGTTTTTCTTATTCTTATCCATATTTATCACCTCAAAAAGATTTGATACAGGCTTAACAGTATAAATTACGGTTAACTCCCGTCCTATTTATTATAGGTAAAGTAAATTAATTTATGCTCTTTTCATAGCAAAAAACAGCAAGCAGAATAAAATATATTGAGGTGTTGTTATGACTTTGTTCTATATTATTATGATTCTTCTTTCTTTGGTGGGTATTATAGAAATAATCAGCTATATTATTTACCACATAATGTCAGTAAAAAATGAATGTTCAACAATGCTGATTACTCCTGTTGACAAAGACAGCAACTATGAAATGATAATAAGAAGTGCAATTGAAAAAACAAAATGGATGGGGCATTTGAGACCAAAGAGAATTATTATTGTTACGGAAAATTTAAGTGATGAAACCATTGAAGATATGAGAGAAATGACCTACGGTTATTCCTTTATTGAAATTTACAACAAAAAAGATATGAATAAGGTACTGACTTTATTGTAAAAGCAAAATATAAATGATATAATGAAAATTATGGAACAACAAGAATTATTACAAATTACCGGAACAGTTGAAGATATAATTTACCGAAACGAAGAAAACGGCTACACCGTGGTTGATATTGAGGTAAAAAAGGAAATGATTACCGCAACAGGTATTATGCCAACGGTGGAATCAGGTATGGAGGTAAGGCTGTTTGGCTACTACAAAAGCCATCCAAGCTATGGGCTTCAGTTTGCTGTTGAAACATTTGAACAGACCATACCTACCTCTATCCAGGGAATTTTGCGTTATTTGTCATCAGGCGCAATTAAGGGTGTAGGCTTTGCCACAGCCAATAACCTTGTTAAAGCTTTTAGAGAAAATACTCTTACGGTTATGGAAAACGAACCGGAAAGAGTTGCCAAAATACGTGGTATATCAATGACAAAGGCTGTGGAAATATCTAATCAATTAAAAGAAAATCTGGGAATAAGGGAGCTTATGCTGTACCTTAGCGAGTTCAGCATTTCTGCCCATTCTGCTGTGAAGATATACAGGATATACGGAGATAAAAGTCTGGAATACATAAGAGAAAACCCTTATCAGCTCTGCAACAGCGGACTCCGGGTTTCTTTTGAAATGGCGGATATGATTGCAAAAAAACAGGAAAGACCCATTGATGAGATGTGTCGTATTCGTGCAGGTATTGTTCACGTGCTGAATCACAACATACTGAACGGTCACACCTGTCTCCCAAAGGACAGACTGATAAGCACAACCTCTGATTTTTTACAGGTTGATAACAGCTTAACAGAAAAGGCTCTGGAAAATATGGTGTTTGACCGTTCGGTTATGATGGAAAATTTTCAGGACAGAGAGTTTATTTTTTTGCCTGAACTTCATAGAGCCGAAAGCTTTATTGCAGCAAGAATTAAAATGATGATGAGTTTTCCTGCGGCTAAATTTGAAAACACCGCTACTCTCATTGAAAATATTGAAAAAGAGGACAATATAATCTATGCAGATAAGCAAAAGGAAGCAATTGCTGCCGCTATGGAAAAAGGCTTTCTTATTCTGACAGGAGGACCGGGCACAGGAAAAACAACTACCCTTAACGCAATTATCAAATTACTGGAGCAAAACGGACAAAAGGTGCTTCTTGCCGCTCCTACAGGCAGAGCATCTCAAAGAATGGGAGAGCTTACAGGTAAAGAGGCAAAGACTATACACAGACTTCTTGAGGTTGCCTACGACAGTGAAGGGAAGCTGATATTTAAAAGGAACGAAAAGAATCTTCTAAAGTGTGATACACTGATTGTTGACGAGGTTTCTATGGTGGATTCACAGCTGTTTGCAAGTCTTATTGAAGCGCTTGCCTTTGGCACAAGGCTCATACTAGTGGGCGACAGCAATCAGCTTCCGTCGGTGGGCCCGGGTAATGTGTTGGGCAGCTTAATCTCCTCGAAAGTACTTCCCTATGTTGAGCTTACAGAAATTTTCCGTCAGTCAATGGAAAGTCTGATTGTTACAAATGCTCATAAAATTGTGGAGGGAGAATTACCTGAAATCTCCTGCCACACCTCTGACTTCTTCTTTTTGCCGACAAATAATTCAGCCGACACTGTTTCTCTTGTGGTGGATTTGTACACAAGACGACTTGTAAACAGCTACGGTTATACTCCTGCCAAAGATATACAAATCCTTTGTCCCGGCAGGAAAGGTCCTTTGGGGTCAAATGAATTAAATGACCGTTTGCAAAGTGAACTGAATCCACCTGAAAAGGACAAGCCTGAAATTAAGTTTGGAAGTAAAGTTCTACGAATCGGCGACAAGGTTATGCAAAACAGGAACAACTATGATATTCTGTTTACCAGAGATAACGGAGAGGTTGGAGCAGGAATTTTTAACGGCGACATTGGTGAAATTGTTGAAATAAACAAAAAGCAACAGAGTATAAAAATTAAGTTTGACGACAAAACCGCTATGTATGATTACGACGCTTCACAGGATATTGAGCTTAGCTACGCAACAACAATACACAAAAGTCAGGGTAATGAATTTGAGGCTGTTATTATTCCTCTGTTCAACACTCCCCCACAGCTTTGCTACAGAAATCTTTTGTACACAGGTGTTACCAGAGCAAAAAAACTCTTAATACTTGCAGGTGACAAAAATATTATTTCAGCAATGGCTAAAAGCAACAAAAGAAACGGCAGATACAGTGGACTAAAAGACTTTTTACTCAGAGATGACATCATATGAATATATCACCCGTTTTTAGTATAATCAAAAACTTTATTTTTCCAAAAAGATGCCCTTATTGTAATAAACTAATAAAAGTCAGTGAATATGCTTGTAATTCCTGTATAGACAAATTCCCGTTCACCTATATTGACGGATTTACCAAGGGTGGATTTATATGTGTGTCTTCCTTTCCCTATGAAGATATTTTTAAAAATGCTATTTTAAACATAAAGTTTAAGTCTAAAACAGCATATGCACCCCAGGTTGCAGTTACTATGGTTAGAGATATTAATGACTGCTATAAGGATAAAAATTTTGATTTCATTACCTCTGTTCCTTTGCATAAGAAAAGATACAGAAAAAGAGGTTTTAATCAATCCAGACTTTTAGCTGAAAATATTTCCAAACAACTAAAAATTCCCTATATAGAGGCTCTTGTTAAGGTTAAGAACAACAAACCACAGCATACAATCAAGGGTAAGGAAAGAATGTCAAATGTAAAAAACGCCTACAAAGTGATTGACAAGGCTATTATAAAGGATAAAAATATTTTGATTATTGACGACATTATCACAACAGGCTACACATTGGGAGAGTGTTGCAAGGTACTGGACAAGGGTGGGGCAAAAGATGTTATTTGTGCTACTTTTTGCAGAGTTATCTAGAAAGACACTTATTACATTTAGTTTACAATTGCTTTTAATAGGTGTTTTTCCTTGAAAAAAGCACTTTTTTCTATTATAATACAATACAGAATTTGGAATTGGAGACTATATATGAACATTGCTATAGATATAGGAAGTTGCAACACAAGGGTTGCCACAGAAAACGACGGTATTTTAATTGATGAACCCTCTGTAATTACATATGATACCTACACAAACTCTATTATAGCCATTGGCACAAATGCGTATAAAACACTTGGAAAAACACCAAAAAGAGTTGAAGCGGTTTTCCCTATGAATAACGGAGCAATCTCTGCTTCAGAGCTTGTGGAAAATATGGTAAGAATTTTTATCGGTATGGTGGGAAAGAAAAAAATATCTATGCCCAGAGTGATTACCGCTGTTCCCGGCGGTATTACCGAGGTTGAAAAAAGAGCCATTGTAAATGCCATAAGCAGTTATGGTGTGAGAACCGTATATTTGATAGAAACAGCAAAGGCGGCTGCAATTGGCGCCGGAATGGATATTCTTGAAGGTACAGGCAAGCTGGTGGCTGACCTTGGGGGCGGCACTGCTGATATTGCAGTCTTATCATTAGGCGGTG
>JAFLUK010000028.1 GCA_022508865.1 Oscillospiraceae bacterium
TTGATAAAGAGGAATATAACAGCTACACAAAAGCACAAAATAATAAGTGCCTTAGCCTGTCGGAATGGAGAAAAAACAATGTAAATTCTCTTATAAAGAAGACCTATAAGGTTATTCATAATATAAATGATAATGTGCTTTTTGGTATTTCTCCACAGGGAAATATCAGCAATAACAATGAAATATATGCAGATGTAAAAACCTGGTGCAGTAAAAAAGGATATATTGATTATATTTGTCCTCAACTATATTACAGCATTGATAATCCTGCGCTTTCATATGAGGATGCAATAAAACAGTGGAGTAAAATCAGAACAAATAATGAGTTACTTATTTATTCAGGTCTTGCAGGATATAAGGCAGGAACAAAGGATGCCGACAGCGGCACTTGGTCAGACAGCACAGATATTTTGAAGCAGGAATATGATATTGCAATTGAAAGCAAATATAACGGTATTATGTTATATAGTTATAATTCTTTAAAAGAAGATACATCAAAAAAAGAAATAAATAATCTTAAATCAGCAATCAAAAGTAAAAACTAAACAAGCTCCCCTTCGCAATAATCATCAAATGCTTTTGTGATTTTTATATTAACAATTTCATCAGATAATTCTTTGTCGGAATAAACATGAACAGAAGTATAATTCATAGTGTACCCTTCCCAATATCCTTCAGGCTTTTTTCTTTCAAATAATACAGAATATGTATTGCCGATTTCAGACTCCAGAAAAGCTCGTCTGTCTTTCTCTGTAGCTTCAATCATTATTTTGCTTCTCTGTGATTTGACAGTAGGGTTAACCTGGTTTGGCAAGGTATCACCTTTTGTTCCTTTTCTTCTGGAATAAACAAAGGTGTGGACTTTTGCAAATTTAATTGACTTAACAAAATCAAGTGACTTTTGGAACTCATCCTCTGTCTCCCCTGCAAAGCCGACCATAACATCAGTGGTTATGGAGCAATCCTTAAAAGCTTTACGTAGATTATCTACAATTGTTTTATATTCTTCAGTTGTGTAGTGTCTGTTCATTCTTTTTAAAGTTTCGTCACAACCTGACTGTAAAGACAAGTGGAACTGGGGACACAACTTATGGCATTTTGCAAGCCTGTCAATAAATTCAGGGTCAAGTCTTTCGGGCTCCAGTGAGCCTAATCTGATTCGCTCTATACCATTAACACTTGCAACAGTTTCAACTGCATCACAAAGATTTTTTTCTGTTTCCTGTCCAAAGCAAGAAAGATTAATTCCAACAAGAACAATTTCTTTATAACCCTTTTCAGAAAGTATTTCAGCTTCTTTTTTTAATTCATTTAAGTCTTTTGAACGTACTCTTCCCCTTGCGTAAGGAATAATACAGTAGGCACAAAATCTGTTGCAACCGTCCTCTATCTTAATTTGAGCCCGTGTTCTTTCCTCAAAATCCGTAATATTAAGGGGCTCAAATTTTTCGTCATTAATGTGTTCCTCAATATTAATAAACTGTTTTTTGTCACGGAGATACTCTATAATAAGTTTTGAAATATTTTTTCTTTCTGTGTTACCAACAACAATATCACATATTGAATAAATATCATCGTTTGGAAAAGCCTGAGACATACAGCCTGTTATCACGATTATTGAATTTGGATTGTTTCTTCTTAATCTGCGAATCAGCTTACGATTTTTACTGTCACTGACAGCAGTAACTGTACAGGTGTTTACAATAAAGATATCTGCGTTATCCTTATTATCAGACAGAGTAAAATTGTCCTTTATCATAATTTCGGTCATTACCTGGGATTCGTATTGATTAACCTTACAACCAAGGGTAATTACATTAAATGTCATACTATTCTCCTAATTAAAATGCGAGTAGTATAAGTATAAAATTTTTCTGAAAAATTGTCAATAAAATGCTGCCGATTTTTATAAACCGACAGCAGCAATAAGAATCAATATTATTTTGTTTTTCCGATATCAGTTCTGTAATGAGCACCCTCAAAGGAAATTTTCTTAACGGCAGAATATGCCTTGTTGAGGGCATCATCAAGAGTAGCGCCACTTGCAGTAACGCCAAGTACTCTGCCGCCATTTGTATAGAACTTTCCGGACTCATACTTTGTCCCTGCGTGATAAACTGTAGCGCCTTCAACCTGACCCTTATCGTCCATTCCAAACATTTCAATGCCTTTTTTGTAGGATTCAGGGTAACCGCCGCTTGCCATAACTACACAGGCAACAGGATTTTCTGACCACTCTATATTAATTTCATTAAGTTTTTCATCAATGACAGCATCACAAATATCAAGCAAATCAGTTTCTAATCTTGGAAGGACAACCTGTGCCTCGGGGTCACCAAAGCGGGCATTATACTCAATTACCTTTGGCCCCTTTGGCGTCATCATAAGACCAAAGTACAAGCAACCCTTAAATGGTCTCCCCTCTTTAGCCATAGCGTTAACAGTCGGAACAAAAATTTCATCCATACATTGCTTTGCAAGTTCGTCAGTATAGTATGGATTAGGGCTTATAGTACCCATACCGCCTGTATTTAAGCCCTCATCGTTGTCATAAGCTCTTTTATGATCCTTTGAACTTACCATAGGCTTAACGGTTTTTCCGTCAGTAAAAGAAAGCACAGATACTTCAGGACCGGTTAAAAACTCTTCGATAACAATATTGTTACCTGAAGCACCAAATTTTTTGTCCTCCATAACTGTTTTAACAGCTTCTACTGCTTCGTCAATTGTCTGACAAATTAACACACCTTTACCAAGTGCAAGACCGTCAGCCTTAACAACGCAGGGTGCCATATTGTTTTCTTTAATCCAGCTTATAGCCTTTTCGGAATTATCGAAAACCTCATATTCAGCAGTTGGGATATTATATTTTTTCATAAGGTTTTTAGAAAACACCTTTGAAGCCTCAATTATAGCAGCATTGGCATTAGGACCAAAGGCTCTGATGCCTGCTTCCTGAAAAGCATCAACCATACCGTCAGCCAGCGGGTCGTCAGGAGCTACAAATGCCATATCAATACTATTTTCTTTAGCAAAAGCAACCATTTTTTCTTTATCCATAACAGGGATATCAACAGTGATTGCATCTCTTGAAATACCGCCGTTACCTGGGGCGCAATAAAGCTTTTCTATTCTTGGACTTTCAAGTATTTTTTTTATCAGGGCATGTTCTCTGCCGCCTGAACCAATCATTAATACATTCATTATTGTACCTCATTAATGGTGGAATAATCTGATACCTGTGAAACACATTGTCATATTATACTTATTACAGGTTTCAATAACGTTATCATCACGGATAGAACCACCTGGTTCAGCAATGTACTGAACACCACTCTTCTTTGCTCTTTCAATGTTGTCGCCAAATGGGAAGAATGCATCACTGCCAAGGGAAACACCTGTAAGTGTCTTTAACCATTCTTTCTTTTCTTCTCTTGTAAGAGGCTCCGGCTTTTCTGTGAAGAATTGCTCCCATGTGCCGTCAGCAAGTACATCTTCATAATCATCAGATACATAAACATCTATTGTATTATCTCGGTCGGGACGTCTGATATCTGCCTTAAATGGCAAATTTAAGCATTTTGGGTGCTGTCTTAAGTACCAAACATCAGCTTTGTTACCGGCAAGACGTGTACAGTGAATTCTTGACTGCTGACCCGCACCAACACCGATAGCTTGTCCATCCTTGCAGTAGCAAACAGAGTTTGACTGTGTATACTTAAGTGTAATAAGAGAAATAAGCAAATCCCTCTTTGCTTCTTCAGGAAGCTCCTTGTTATCTGTAATTATATTCTGTGTAAGGAAGTCTTCGTCAATTTTCAGTTCGTTTCTTCCCTGCTGGAATGTTACACCAAATACATCCTTGTATTCTTGTGGAGCAGGAACATATTCAGGGTCAATTTTAACAATATTGTAAGTACCCTTTCTCTTTGATTTAAGTATTTCAAGAGCTTCGTCAGTATAGCCCGGAGCAATAATACCGTCAGAAACTTCTCTTTGAAGTAATAGTGCTGTTTCCTTATCACAAACATCTGAAAGCGCGGCCCAGTCACCATATGAGCTCATTCTGTCTGCACCTCTTGCCTTTGCATATGCAGAAGCAATTGGAGAAAGTTCCAAATCATCAACAAAATATATCTTTTTAAGAGTATCTGAAAGCTCTGTTGCAACAGCAGCACCTGCAGGAGAAACATGCTTAAAGGATGCAGCTGCAGGTAAACCTGTTGCTGCTTTTAATTCTTTAACAAGCTGCCAACTGTTAAGAGCATCAAGAAAGTTGATATAACCCGGCTTACCGTTGAGAACCTCAATTGGTAAATCCTTGTTGTCCTTCATAAAAATTTTTGATGGCTTCTGATTTGGGTTACAGCCATATTTTAATTCTAATTCGTTCATCCTTGTTACTCCTTATTTATTCTTATTAACAATTCTTGAAGTTGTCTCACCTGTAGCAATATCAATATATCTTACAAAGAGAGATACTTTGTTATCGGCATTGAGAGCATTCCATACCTTTTCTGTAAATGCATCAATATCATCATTATTTACATCAACAAGTTTTGGTTCACCCTCGTAGCTTGGCAATGGATTACCGTCACCCATATATGTATGAATAAATCTGCCCTTGCCGGGGAGTGAATTTTCATAAGAATATGTGTATCTCAAAGAAGAGGCACTGTCGCCGTCATCACTCTTAAGGATTGACATAGCCATATTCATATTTCCGTCAGTAATTTTAATAATACCGGAAATTCTTGGTGTGAAGTTAGGTTCATCAGGCTCAAATGTTCTTGTTCTGAGGGCCTGCTCAAAGGTGAGCTGTTTGTTCATCAAATCATAAATAGTATCTGTCTGGTCGCCGTTAGTTACAATAGTCTTGTTGCCAAGAACTCTTACAGGAGCGTAAATGATGAGAGAAGGGTCTGTCAGCTTGCTTTCGTCAAAAGCCTGTGTACGAATACCTTCGCCATCCTGAACAAATACTCTGTTTCTGCTATTTTCGCTTCTGCCCATAATGAAGTATGCAATTACAGCTTTTGTACCGTCAGCTGTTCTGCCTAGCATAATACCTCTGCCGGGGTAAGCGTTGCTTTGTAAATCTTTTTCAAATGATATTGCTTTCATAAACGAATACCTCTCATTCTGAAATAATAGTTTTATTTTCTACCACCTTGATTTTGTCACTGCAAAAAAGTTCAACAGATAAAGGAAGAATTTTCCATTCTATATTTTCCATTATTCTTCTTTGCAGAGTCTGTGGTGTATCATCATTTTTAATATCAATAGCTCTTTGCATAATAATAGGGCCGCCGTCACACTCTTCTGTAACAAAATGAGTTGTAGCTCCTGATATTTTAACACCTTTTTTCAGGGCTTCTTCGTGAACTTTAAGACCGTAATAGCCTTCGCCGCAAAAGCTTGGAATAAGTGCAGGATGAATATTAATCATTTTGTTCTCAAATTGAGAAATTACCTGATGTCCAAGAATAGTCATAAATCCTGCGAGAACAACTAAATCAGCATTTTTGCTTACAAGAAGCTGTGCCAGTGCCTTGTCATATTCAGAGAATTCCGAATAATCCTTTCTGCGGATAACAGCAGTGTCAATATTATTATTTTTTGCTCTTTCAAGTGCATATGCACCAGGGTTTGAAGAAATAACGCAAGTGATTTTACCGCTTTTGATTATTCCCTGATTTTGTGCATCTATAAGAGCCTGTAGGTTTGTTCCACCACCTGAAACAAGTACAACAATGTTTTTCATTATTCAAAAACAACTCCGTCTGTTCCATTAATAAGTTCACCAAGGATAACAGCATTTTCTCCATAAGCCTTAAGTGTTTCAACTGCTTTATTTGCATTTTCCTTTGAAACAGCAACAATCATACCAATACCCATATTGAATGTATTGAACATATCGTGTTCGGGAATATTACCAACTCTCTGTATAACTTTAAAGATTGGAAGAACCGGAACAGCGTCCTTTTTGATTTTTGCAGTTAATCCATTAGTAAGCATTCTTGGAATATTCTCGTAGAAACCACCGCCGGTAATATGAGAAATAGCCTTAACATCAACCTTGCTTATTAAATCAAGAATAGGTTTAACATAAATCTTTGTAGGTGTAAGTAAAGTTTCTCCAAGTGGTTTGTCAAGTTCAGGATATTCATTGTTAATAGTATTTTCGTCAATGCCGAAAACTTTTCTTACAAGAGAAAAACCATTTGAGTGAACACCGCTTGAGGGCAAGCCGATAAGTACATCGCCTGCTGTAAGAGTGCTGCCATCAATGATTTTCTTTTTGTCAACAATACCAACAGAGAAGCCCGCAACGTCATATTCATCAACAGGATAGAATCCCGGCATTTCTGCAGTTTCACCGCCAATAAGAGCTGAATATGACATTTCACATCCGTCAGCAATACCTGATACAATCTGTGCTATCTTTTCGGGAACATTTTTTCCTACTGCAATATAGTCAAGAAAGAACATTGGTTTAGCACCGCAGCAAACAACATCATTTACGCACATCGCAACTGCATCAATGCCGATTGTATCGTGCTTATCAAGCAAAAAGGCAAGCTTTAGTTTTGTGCCAACACCGTCAGTTCCGCTAACAAGGATTGGCTCTTCCATTCCTGTCATATCAGGTGCAAAAAGGCCGCCGAAACCGCCAATACCTGATACAACACCTGATGTTGCTGTTCTCTTGACGTGTTCCTTCATTAGTTCTACTGCTTTATAACCGGCAGTAACATCAACACCTGCATTTTTATAACTTTCAGAAAAACTGTTCTTCATATTACACCTCTTAAAAGACATTTTGTATTGTTTTGATTTGTATTTCCAAGGAAATTATCCTTTTTTTGTACTTATCTTCTGACTGAAAATATCAACATAGTCACTTTCCGGCACAGGTCCTTTATAGACACCTGTAAAGCAGGAGTCACAAACTCCTACGCCGTTCTTTTCAGCAATTGCTCTTATTTTATCAATATGTATACAACCGATAGAGTCAGCACCAATATAATTCTTAAGCTCATCTATGGTCATAATATTAGCTATCATATCTTTTTCAGCATTTAAGTCTGAACCATAATAACAATTGTATTTTAAAGGAGGGGCTGAAAATCGCATATGAACTTGAGAAGCCCCTGCTTCCCGAAGGAGTCTTACAATGTGACCTGCAGTATTGCCTTGAACTATAGAGTCGTCAATAATAACAACTCTTTTTCCGTTTACCTGATGCTTAAGTACATTTAACCGCATTTTTAACAAGCGTTCCTTTTTGGTGTTCTTTACACCTGAAAGCCCTCTGGCAATATATTTATTTTTTATAAATGCAGTACTGTAAGGGATACCTGACTCCTCGGCATAGCCTTGTGCAGCATCATATCCGGAGTCCGGAACTCCGCATACAATGTCAGCCTCAACAGGATATTCCCTTGCAAGCTCCTTGCCAAATTCCTTTCTCATCTGATGAACAGAGCCACAATCAAGAACACTGTCCGGTCTTGCTATGTAAACATATTCAAACAGACAGAGTGAGGATTTTTTAGGCTCAATCGCCTGAATGGAATGAAATCCTTTTCCGTCAATTACAATCATTTCACCGGGGTGCACATTTCTCAAAAATTTAGCACCTATTGAATCAAATGCACAACTTTCAGAAGCAACAACATAGGAGTTTTCTATCTTACCTACACACAGTGGTCTGAAACCATGTGGGTCACGCACAGCAATCAGTTGTTTTGGAGAGCTTACAACAAATGAATAAGCGCCCTTTAGTTTATTTACAGCATTGTTTACAGCATCAATAAAAGATTCTGTATTTACTCTTTCTGTAGCGATTACATAGGCAATAAGCTCTGCATTGGAAAAGGACTGAAATATAGCGCCGCCTTCTTCAAGCTTTTTTCTGATTTCAGGCATATTTGTAATAGACCCATTGTAGCAAATTGACATTGAGCCTTGAATATACCTGATAACAAGAGGTTGAGAGCCGGCTCTGTCAAGACTGTGGTATGGTGTATATCTGACATGACCTACGGCAATTTTTCCATTGTCACCGAAAGTTTCCATAGCAGCATCAGTAAGAACTTCAGACACCACACCAATATCTTTAACTGATTTTATATCACCATCATAGTTAACTGCAATTCCGGCGCTTTCCTGTCCTCTGTGCTGCAACGCATAAAGGGCATCTCTTGTTAAGGAAGCTACATTAATATCAGTGTCATTATTATATATGCCAAACACACCGCATTCCTCGTGAACCTTGTCGTTTAGCATATCCATAGTAACTCCGCTATTTATATTACTCAAATTTCATCAACCTTACTTTGGATGTCTTTATCCTTTGCAATTACTGTTTCAGCCATATTTTTTCTGTTTTCAACCAGCTTATCAGCAAGTGTTTCGTCAGAAAGGGCCAACATCTGAATAGCAAGTATAGCCGCGTTTGCAGCGCCATTAACTGCAACAGTAGCAACAGGAATACCTGTAGGCATCATAACAGTTGCAAGCAGAGCATCCATACCGTCAAAGCATGGTCCCTTGCAAGGAATACCGATTACAGGCAAAGTAGTGTTAGCCGCCAACACACCGCCAAGGTGAGCCGCCATACCTGCTGCGGCAATAATCACACCAAATCCGTTATTTACAGCAGACTTTGCAAACTCTGAAGCTTCATCCGGTGTTCTGTGAGCAGACATTACGTGTACCTCAAAAGGTACATCAAAATCCTTAAGCTGTTTAATAGCTTTTGAAACGATAGGAAAATCGCTGTCGGATCCCATAATAATTGCAACTTTTTTCATAATATCACCTTTCATCCAAATAAAAGACCCGTGGTAAAATTAAATAACACCACAAGTCGGCATAATTTTACTGTATAATTATACTTAAAAATACTAAAAAATTCAATAGAATTACAGTATTTTTAAGATTTTTTCAAATAATCTACAGAAATTTAATGTTATATAGTTACAGTAATGGCAAAATCATATTATTAAATTTCTATAATTGCAAAATCAAGTTAATCAAAACTAACATTTTATCATTTAATTAAAAATAGGCACTTCAAAATGAAGTGCCTAAAAAATTATTTGTCTGATATCATTTCTTTAATTGCAGTAGAAACCGTTGCAAGCGGCTTGATTTCTGAAGGAATAATAATCTTTGTTGACTGTCCGTCTGCAACCTTTTGGAATGTTTCGTAGCTCTTCAGCTGGAGAACCTCATCAACCGGCTTTGCTTCATTAAGTAGCTTAAGAGCATCAGCTTGTGCCTTTTGAACAAGAAGAATTGCTTCAGCTTCACCCTGTGCTTCTCTGATTTTGGATTCCTTCACAGCTTCTGCCTTTAAAATTGCAGACTCCTTAAGACCCTCGGCAACAAGGATCTGGCTTGTTTTTTCACCTTCTGCATCAAGAATTTTAGCACGTCTTTCACGTTCAGCCTTCATCTGCTTTTCCATTGCATCCTGAATTTCTCTTGGAGGCAGAATATTTTTAAGTTCAACACGAATAACTTTAATTCCCCAAGCATCGGTAGCTTCATCAAGAATAATTCTTATTTTGTCATTAATAGTATCACGGGAAGTAAGTGTTGAGTCAAGTTCCAAATCACCTATAATATTACGCAGTGTAGTAGCAGTAAGATTCTCAATAGCGCTTAAAGGTCTTTCTACACCATAGGTATACAGCTTTGGGTCTGTTATTTCAAAGTAAACAACTGTGTCAATTTGCATTGTAACATTATCCCTTGTAATAACAGGCTGTGGCGGAAAGTCGACAACTTGTTCCTTAAGTGACACCTTCTTTGAAATTTTGTCAAGGAAAGGCACTTTAATGTGAAAACCTGTTTCCCATGTTTTGTAGTAAGCACCCAATCGCTCAATAACGTAAGCATGAGCCTGCGGTACAATTTTAATGTTTCTTATAATTACAATTAAAACAATAAGAATTATTATTGCAATAACAAAATAACCTGTCAAAAAGTTTGGTATATCCATTATTTTTTACTCCTTTACCGGTGAAACAATAAGCTTTACACCTATAATATTTTTCACTAAAACCTTAGTACCCGCCTTTATGGGGGTATCGTCCTCACTTTTTGCCGACCATATCTTACCGGATACACTAATCTGACCTTGACCGCTTAAGTTGTCTATATCAATTTTGACATAACCGGTCATACCAATGTATTTGTCGGAATTAGTAGGCAATTTTTTGTTTTTTGTAACTTTCTTTATAAAAGGTCTGGTAGCAATCATAGCAACAAGGGAAATTGCAACAAATATCATTATCTGAACCCACAGCACATCTGTTACAAAAAGAGCAAATATTGCTGAAACCAGAGCACCTATCACAAACCAGATAGAAACAAGCTGATAGGTTGCACCCTCAACTATAGCCATAAGAATAGCTATTCCAAACCATATATACGGCATTATTTCCATGCACATACCTCCTTTTTAGAATTATAACATAGCAATATTTACAGGTCAACAAAAAAGTACTACACAAATCAAAAAAATTATGTTATAATGAAAAAAATATATTATTTCTATTGTAATTGAAGGAAGGTGGCTTTATGACATTTGACGCTTTTGATGAGGGCATCAATCCCGGTGGAATGAGAAGTAAAAATGAAATTAGAATATTGATTTGTTATTTGTTAAAATCACTAAAAGTTCCTGTAAGTAAGGAAATTATATTGGAATCACTTCAAAAGGATGGACTTGCCAATTATTTTGAGTCAAGCTCTTGCTTTGACGGATTGCTAAAACACAAAAATATTAAGGCTGTTGATGATAATAAATACACCTTAACAGAAGGCGGTAACACAATTGCCACACAACTGGAAAGCTCCTTGGCTACCACTGTGAAGGAAAAGGCGTTTCATTGTGCAATGAGCCTGATTGAAGAAGAAAAGAAGGAAAAAGAAAACAAGGTTGAAATCGCTAAAAATGAAAATGGCTACACTGTTAAATGTACCATTTCCGGCGGAGATATAGATTTGTTTTCTTTTGAAGTATATGTTCCCGATTACACACAGGCTAAAATTGTTAAAAGAAATTTCCGAAAAAATCCGGAGCTAATCTACAAAACTATGTTATCAGTATTAGCAAAAGAAAAGGATTTAGTCACTGAAACATTAAAGGATATTGAAAGACTTTTATAATAAATTCAGGAATAACAACAGTGTAATTCCCGGTATTCCCAGTCCCCCTGAAATACCAACCGAAAAAAGACTTATTGGCACAGACACGCCTGTAAAAGCGCCTGTAATATTCACTGCAAATAGTGAAGCTATGCCAATTAACATGCTGACAAAAGCCCGTACTACGGGCTTTTTATTTTTTCCGATTTTTTGAATAATGGAAAGAATAATAAGAATAGAAGCCAATATTATTATAAGTAAATAATCCACAATATCACCATAAATAAAAAAATACCAACGGAACTTGTCCGTTGGTAATTTATATGCATATTATCCCGGTCTTATTACATGAAATTTGACACAATATCAAGAGCGATAACAAAAACAACAAAACCTGCTGCAAAGAACTTTGTCCATCTTGATAAGAATGTATCCCAACTTCTTGCCTTATTCTTTGAGAAGAAAGAGTCAGCGGCACCTGTGATAACACCAAGACCCTGCTGATGACCTTCCTGAAGAATGATAACAAGAATAATAAGTACGCAGAAAACAAGAAGTAATGCACCTAAAATAATTTGAAGAATACCCATATATATTCACCCTTTCGTAAGTTGATTTCATAACAATATATCTTATAATATCATACAATTTTCAATAATGCAAGAATTTTTTGAAAAATTATAGAATTGATAATTGCTCTGTTCCGCTGTCTTCCTCTGAAAGAAAGGCTCCCAATGCAGGCAAGGTCTTTGTTCTGTATCTTGATGGTTTTTCAAACATACCATCAGTGTAATCTGCCATAGATTCAAGATACTGCCCCTTTTTCATCCGCATAACAGCTATTCCCTGTGTATTCTTGGATGTTTTAAGATTTACCGAGCCGGTGTGAAGCAACAGTACTCTGCCGCCTGATGATGTGAGCATAATCTCTTTATCAACATCAAGCCATAAAATATCGGTAAGAGGTGATTTATCTGAATAAGCGTTAAGAAGCTTTTTTCTGTTAGTCTTTGTGTAATAGGCGTCCATTGGAACTTTAGCGACTTTACCATTTTCATAGCCCATCACAAACATACCCTTATAGTCCTTTGTAATGAACATTTTTACAGGCACTTCTCCCTCTTCCATCTGGAGTTTGGCTGCAATATAATCACCAAGAACACTTGCTTTGGTATCAGAAAATTCTGATGCCTTTGTTTTATAAACCTGACATTTGTTTGTAAAGAACAAAATCTCCACACCATTTGTTGTTTCAAAATGCTGTAAAATTTCGTCTCCGTCCTTTAACTTTTGTTCACCGCTCATTCTCAGAGACTGTGGAGTGATTTTCTTGAAATAACCATCCTTGCTAAAGAACAGATTTATTGGATAATCAGGTATTTCTTCAACAAAGGCTTCATCACTATCTGTAACATTGTAAAGAAGCATTGACTTTCTGGGTTTACCATACTTTTCTGCTACATTTTTGAGTTCTTTAACAATGATAGTCTTTACCCTTTGTTTGCTTGCCAAAATAGCCTCAAGCTCTGCAATATCCTTTTCAAGATTCTCAATATCGTCAATTCTTTTTAAAATATATTCTTTGTTAAGGTGACGCAGTTTAATTTCTGCAACATATTCAGCCTGAATTTCATCGATACCAAAGCCAATCATAAGGTTTGGAACAACCTCTGATTCCTCCTCGGTTTCTCTTACAATTCTTACTGCCTTGTCAATATCAAGAAGAATAATTTTAAGACCCTTCAAAAGGTGGAGTTTGTCTTTCTTTTTGTTTAAGTCAAAATATGTTCTTCTTCTGATACATTCAATTCTGAATGCAATCCACTCGTTGAGGAGTTCTCTTACACCCAGCACCATTGGCACACCGCCGATAAGCACATTAAAGTTACAACTAAAGCTATCCTGCAGTGTTGTCAGTTTATACAGCTTTGACATCAGTTTATCAGGATCGGTACCACGTTTTAAATCAATAGTAATCTTTAATCCATCAAGACCTGTTTCGTCACGAATATCCGCAACTTCTTTAGCTTTGCCCTGTTTAACCAAATCAATTATTTTCTCGATAATAAGTTCACAGGAGGTTGATGGAGGAATTGCAAAAATATCAATACAATTGTTTGATTTGTCGTATTTATATTTTGCACGTACCTTAATTCCGCCACGGCCTGTTTCATAGATTTTTTCTATAGCCTCTTTTTCATAGACGATCTGTC
>JAFLUK010000029.1 GCA_022508865.1 Oscillospiraceae bacterium
CTGTAAGCTCCGGAAGGGGCTCTGGAATCGGAGCAGGTGCAGGATTATTCAGTTCAAAATTTGTTTCATTGTTTTCCATCGTATTTCTCTTATCTGTATAAAATTATTTATTATTTCTGCTTTTCCTTGTTTTCGGGAATCCAAGCGGAGAAGCAGGTTTCTTCATCAATAGTGCTGGTGACAATAATTTCGCCCCCATGAAGATTAATAATGGTCTTTACAATGTACAGACCAAGTCCCATAGACTTTTTGTCCTCACTTCTGGATTTGTCCGTTTTGTAGAACTTGTCAAATATAAAGGGCAAATCTTCAGGCGCAATACCCTTGCCGGTGTTTTTAATGCTAAAGTACATTCTGCCGTCTCTTACCTCAAAATTAAAGGTAATTGTTCCACTTTGAGGGGTGAATTTCACAGCGTTTTCAAACAGGTTATAAATCACCTGCTGTATCATACCCTGGTCGCCGTAGGTTGTAATGCCGTTGGCTTTTTCCAGACCCTCAATGGTAATTTCCTTTTTCTCAAGTCTGTCCTCAAAGGTCATAAGAATATTTATAATTACATCGGGGAGAGAGAAGGTGGTTTTGTTAAGGGTAGTTTTTCCGCTGTCAATTCTTGCAAGATTTAACATAAGTGTAACAAGCTTTGAAAGTCTTGAAATTTCTTCCGATACAATTGCAAGATAGTGATCTTGCTTTTCTTTTGGTATAGTGCCGTCAAGAATACCGTCAATAAAACCTGAAATAGTGGTCATTGGAGTTTTTAGCTCATGGCTGATATTTGCAATAAAGTCACGGCGAATCTGTTCTTCCTTTTCCAAAGAGTCCGCCATATTGTTAAAGGCCATTGTAAGTTGACCTATTTCGTCCTTGCCCTTTACGGGAATTCTGCCGGAGAAGTCACCCTTTGCAAAATTCTTTGCTTGCTTGCTCATTTGCTTAAGTGGGCGTGACTGGCTGTAGGAGAAAAATCCCGTCAGAAAACCTGCCACAATCAGAGCGGCTATAACGGCATAAATAAGTATACTGAAAATTTGACGGGGCATATCCCAGCTTATGGAGTTGGAAGAGCATACAAATACATACCCTGCTGTGGTGATAGACAGGCTCACCTGCAACCTGACAGGTGCGGCTACACAAATCTGTGTGTCGCTGTAGAAGTGACCTGTGTATTCATTTTCTTCATAGTATTTGTTTTTAATCAGTGAGTTTACTGCACTCTGGTCAATAGAGTAGCCTCTTTTGATAATATTATCTCGTCTGGTGGTTTTGTAAACAATACCCTCGGAATCGGTAACAATTAAATCGTAGCCGTAGCTTTTGCTGTAATCGGATATTAAATCCCATGTTTTAATATCGCTTATCCAGATGTGACCGTTGGAGGTATCTATTGCGTTGGACACAAGCTCACTTATATCACCAATGTTTTCCTTAACCTTGGAGGTTTCCGTATTTGTCCAATACTGGGTTACAAAGGACATAAGAAATGCTCCCAGAATAAGGAAGGAAACTAAAATAATTCCCATAGTGATACCAAGGTATTTTTTAAAAAGTGAAATTTTCATAATTAGCTTTTTAAATCAAATTTATAGCCGATACCCCACACGGTCTTTAGTGACCACTGGTCGGAAACGCCGTTGATTTTTTCGCGAAGTCTTTTCACGTGAACGTCAACGGTACGGCTGTCTCCATAGTAATCAAAACCCCAAACCTTGTCAAGAAGCTGGTCACGAGTAAACACCTTGTTTGGATTGCTTGCAAGGTAGTAGAGAAGCTCCATTTCCTTCGGGGGAGTGTCAATAAGATTGCCGTTAACCCGAAGCTCATAGTTTGTAAGGTTAATGGCAAGCTTATCCCAATTGATTTCTTTGGAAACCTCCTGGGGATTAGGGGCGGAAGTTCGTCTGAGCACAGCGTGAATTCTGGCTATAACCTCTTTAGCTTCAAAGGGCTTTACTATATAGTCGTCTGCTCCCAGCTCAAGACCGAGAATTTTGTCAAAAAGCTCTCCCTTTGCAGTAAGCATAATAACAGGTCTGTTGCTTGTTTTGCGAATTTCCTTGCAAACCTGCCAACCATCCATATTTGGCAGCATAATATCAAGGAGTATAAGGTCGGGCTGTTCTTTTTTGAAAATCTCTACAGCCTCAACTCCGTCATTGGCTATTATTACATCAAAATCTTCTCTTTCAATGTAGAGCCTCAATAGTTCACAAATATTAAGGTCGTCATCTACTACAAGTATTTTTCCTTTGCTCATAATTTGCACCTCTTTCGTACATCATTAATTTCAAAAATCCCAAAAGTTTTAATAATTCTAAAAACCTAAAAATCCTTATATCTACATTATAATACATTTTTTTTGAATTACAATGAAAAAATAGCAGTTAGGCCTAATTAAATTGTTAATTTTTTGTGTAAATATAAAATCCCCACAGATTCTGCGGGGATTTGTTGCTAAATTTGGTCCATTTCTGCATAAACCTCTTTGAAGGTGTCTATTACATACTGTGCATCTTCAAAGCTCATTTTGCTGTTCATTGGCAGAGTAAGCTGATTTTTGTGCATATTGTAGGCGTTTGGATAGTCAATAATGTCAAAGCCTTTGGTTTTGTAGGCTGTTAGCATTGGCAACGGCTTAAAGTGAACATTGCACACAACACCCTTTTCAGCCATTTTCTGATAGAACTTGTTTCTGTATTCTGCTGATTTGCCGATAAATCTTACGAAGTAAAGGTGACCGGAAGAACGTGAATTTTCGTCGTGGTGGTTCAGTACCTCAATGTCCATATCCTTAAAAGCTTCGTTGTACATATCTATCATTTTATGACGCTTGTTAAGAATTTCGTCGTATCTTTCCAGCTGCGCAAGTCCCAAAGCGCCGAGAACATCAGGCATATTACACTTATACTGTGTGTCAACCACGTCATATTCCCAAGAGGTACCCTGATTTTTTGCAAGGGCGTCCTTTGTCTGTCCGTGAAGGGACAGAAGCATATATCTTTTGTAAAGCGCCTCGTTGTCCACACCCTTGTGGTTTTTCCATGTTACGGCACCGCCCTCTGCAGTGGTCATATTTTTTACTGCATGGAAGGAAAAGTTAGTAAAGTCTGCAACTGCGCCGCACTTTTTGCCGTTCCTAGTTGCGCCGAAAGCATGAGCAGCATCTGCCATTACTATAATTCTTCTATAGGCATCTTGTATAGGACTGTTGGGAACAAACAAATTTTTTTTCTTTTCAACTATTTCAAAAATTTTGTCGTAATCGCACATAACCCCTGCAAGGTCAACGGGAATAATAACCTTTGTTCTTTCTGTAATGGCTCTTTCCATTTTGGCATAGTCCATTTCATAGGAATTTTCCTTGCAGTCAATCATTACAGGTGTTGCGCCTACGTGACAAATTACGGAAGCAGATGCGGTATATGTGTATGCAGGAACAATAACTTCATCTCCTTGACCTACACCCAGAATACGCAGTGTCATTTCTGCACAGGCTGTTTGTGAACTGAGGCACACTGCAACATCTGTGTCGCATCGGGAAGCAATGCCCTTTTCCAGTGCCTTTGTTTTGGGCCCTGTTGTAATCCAACCTGATTTCAGTACCTCTACCACTGCGTCAATTTCCTTTTGAGAAAGGTCAGGTGGAGAGAAAGGTATATTTTTCATAACTTGAATCCTCACTATCGGTATTTGCCTTATCTATTTTTATTAATACCCAATCATACACATTATACTACTAATATTCAAAAGTGTAAAGACTTTTGTGTTATCCGAAAATACCGTTTCTGCCGTTTTTAAGATTCAGATATTTATTTTTTGTAGCCATACCGCCACGAATGTGACGTTCGCTTTTGTTTAAATCCAGCACCTTTTTTACCTCTTTGTATAGACAGGGGTTTATCTTTTTCAGTCTGGAGCTTACGTCCTTATGTACCGTGCTTTTGCTTATTCCGAATTTAATGGCTGTCTGCCGAACTGTGTCACCGCTTTCTGCAATATGTGTGCCCAGAGCTACAGCCCTTTCTTCCACAATTCCCTTCACATATTAACCCTCCCTTTTGGTGAGTGCTTACTTAATTATTTATCAATTAATAATTATGTCAGGAATTGTGATAATATTACTTTTTGTATTGTGTATCAGGGATTGTTTTATTTAGCTGTTAAATTTACTATTGCCACATCAGGTGGATTATTAAACCTTGGAAATACAGAGGATACGGAAAGTCCCGATGTAATCAGCATACTTGCATTGCCGTTGGTGTAATAGCCCTTATCATACTGTGGAAACCACCCTTGTTCAGGTGCATAAAGCCCCCCTGCAAAGGGAAGTCGCACCACACCCCCGTGGGTGTGTCCGCAGAGCATTAAGTCAATATTATAATTTTCAAGTCCCCAAATATACGTTTCGGGACAGTGGCACAGCAAAACGGAAAGGTGGCTGTCGTCCTCCTGCGCAAGAAATTGTTGGAAAAGATGATTTTCCTCGTTGTTATAGTCAGGTGCGTCATATTCAAAAAACGGGAATTGTTTCAGTCCTGCTATGGTAAGAACATCCCCGCCCTTTGTTTTGTAGTTCACAAGCTCATTAACAAGGATTTTTGTTCCTGTATTTTTAATTGCCGATACAAATTCATTTGTATAATTGGTATTGTTGTTATACACTGTATTTTCGTGATTGCCTATAGCGTAAAAAACAGGGTAACTTTTGGCAAGGTTTTTACAAAGGTTTACGGCACTTTGGCAGTCACCGTTATTTCTGTTTACCATATCTCCCAAAATTACTACAAATTCAGGGTCTGCACCCTTGATTTTTTCAATGAGTCTGCTGTTGTTTTCTCCAAAGACTTTGCCCTCTGAATCGGACACCATAACAAATCTGATGTTGTTTTTGATTTTACTGCTTTCAATATTGTAACTGCTGTATGTAAGTATATTGTTGCTCCATATAAGGCTTGCTGTGATATAAATCAGCAAAATTGAAATTATTATAAGGAAAATTCTTTTTCTGATGTGTTTTTTTCTATCCATAACAATCACCCTAAAGATATAATATCATCATTTTATTCATTATAAAAGTAGTATTTTGAAGATAAGTAAAAAAACAGTGGTAAAGATTTATTTTATATGATATAATAATCTGAATAATTATTGTGAAGTGAAGGTGCTGTTATGAGTGAGCCTTTGGAAATAGAGAGAAAGTGGCTTATTCGTTTTCCAAGTGTTGAAGAAATGCAGAAAATGGATAACTATAACTTTACGGAAATTGAACAAACCTATACAAGTCATATGGAACATAATGCATATGGCAGAATACGAAAAAGAGGAAAAAAGGGCTGTTATACCTACACAAAAACCTTTAAAAGGAAAATTTCCGATTTAACAAGGGTTGAATACGAAGAAGAAATAACACAGGAAGAATATCTGGAACTCTTAAAGAAAAAGAAAAAGGGATTTAATACTATTTCAAAGGTAAGGCATACTTTTGTGTATATGGGATTTACCTATGAAATTGATGTTTTCCCGTTTTGGAAGGACAGAGCTTTTATGGAATGTGAAGTGAAAAGTGAAGATACACAAATTCCCGTTCCACCCTGTGTTGAGATAATAAAGGAAGTCAGCTTTGACGACAGATACAGAAATTCCTGCCTTGCACAGGTGATTATTACTGAAGAAATTTAAGTTAACATCTCACAAAGGATTATAAAAATCAAGATGATAAGAGGATAGAATATTATGAAAATAAGCACACTATATAAAGATAAAGAAAAGACAGTACTGTCCTTTGAGGTTTTTCCTCCCAAAAAGACAAGCGGTATAGAAACAGTATACAAAACCCTTGACGCACTGGTGGATTTGCACCCGGCATACATTTCCGTTACCTACGGGGCAGGGGGCACAGAGGCAAACAATACAGGTGTTATTGCTTCTTACATAAAAAAAGAGTTGGGTATTGAGCCGCTGGCTCACCTTACCTGTGTGAATAACGACAAGCTAACAGTGGAGAGAGAGCTTGAAGAATTTAAAAGCAACGGAATAGAAAATATCCTTGCTCTTCGTGGGGATATTGTTCCCGATATTGAGCCTAAAAAGGATTTTCTCCATGCCAGCGACCTTTGCTCCTATATAAAAGCAAGAGGTGACTTTGAGCTTGCCGGCGCCTGTTATCCCGAGGTGCATATTGAAGCAAAGAGTATGGTGGAGGACATCAGAAACCTGAAAACCAAGGTGGAGTGCGGTGCAGAGCATCTTATTTCACAGCTTTTCTTTGATAACGGTGCATTTCATAATTTCATGGATATGGTGAGATGTGCAGGAATTAACGTGCCTGTCGCTGCAGGAATTATGCCTGTTACAAACACAAGCCAGATACAGAGAATGGTGTCTATGTGCGGCGCAAGCCTGCCTGCAAAGTTCTCAAAGATTATGCAGAAATACGAGAATAACCCAGAGGCTCTCCGAGATGCAGGCATTGCCTATGCGGTGGAGCAGATTGTTGATTTAATTGCAAACGGGGTGGAGGGAATTCATCTTTACACAATGAATAATCCATATGTTGCAAAGAGAATAACAGATGCAGTGGGTAGTCTGCTATGATAACCCTTACACGCCTTGACAGAGGAGAAGCTCTGCGTTATATGGGAAGTCGGGCGCTTAACCCCGACTATATGACAAATGAGCTTATGAACAGAGCAGAAAATGACATTTTGAAAATATGCCGACCTGCATATACATTTACAGAAATCCCCTTTGACAGTATTGTGCTTGGGGGTAACAATATTAAAAGAGTGCTGAAAAACAGCGAAAAAATAATTGTAATCGCCGCAACTCTTGGTATATATGTTGACAAGCTTATGCGTAAAACACAAGTTACGGATATGGCACAGGCTGTTGTGCTTGATGCTATGGCGTCTGTTGCTGTTGAACAATTTATGGACAAAATAGAAGAAGAATTGAAAATTCGCTACAGTGATTATTACTTTACAAACCGTTTCAGTCCGGGATACGGGGATTATCCTCTTGACAGACAAAAGGAAATTGTAAAGCTTCTTAACACAGAAAAAAAGCTGGGGTTAAGTCTTACGGAAAGCCTTATGCTTAACCCTTCCAAATCGGTTACGGCGGTAATCGGGCTTGAAAAAAATCCAATAAATAATGAAGAGGGATGCACCTCAAAATGCAGTAAATGCAACAAAAAGGACTGTCTTTACAGAAGATAACCCCCTTTTTACGGAAAGGAATTACAATGGATTATAAATCATTACTGAAAAAGGATTTTATTATATACGACGGTGGTTTTGGTACTATGCTTCAGTCAAAGGGACTAAAGCTTGGCCACAACCCCAATGTGCTGAATATAACAAACCCTGATGTTGTTGCAGACATTCACAGGGAATATGTAAATGCAGGCAGTGATATTATCTGCACAAATACCTTTTCGGCAAACAGATACAAGTTACAGGACAGCGGCTACTCTGTTAAAGAGGTTGTGTCTGCCGCCATTGATTGCTGCAAAAGAGCTGTAGAGGGCACAGATACGCTGATAGCCCTTGACATGGGCCCCATAGGTCAGCTTCTTGAGCCAAACGGTACACTTTCTGTTGAGGAAGCTTACGATATATTTAAAGAAATTGTAACATCTTGCGATGGCTATGACGTTATTGCAATAGAAACCATGACAGATTTGCTGGAGATGAAAACTGCCCTTCTTGCATGTAAGGAAAACAGTGACAAGCCTGTGCTTTGTACAATGAGCTTTGAAGAAAACGGCAGAACATTTCAGGGTGTATCTCCCGAGGCTATGGTGCTCACTCTGGAGGGTATTGGCGCAGATGCGTTAGGACTGAACTGCTCCCTTGGTCCCGATGAAATTGCGCCTATTCTCAAAAGAATTTGCAAAAAAGCCAATGTACCTGTTATTGCAAAGCCAAATGCAGGATTGCCTGATCCTGTTACAAATCAATACACAATGGGCGCTGACGAATTCGCGGAGAAGTTGGGAGAGCTTTCTTCTCTCGGTGTAAAAATTCTTGGAGGTTGCTGTGGTACAACTCCTGAATTCATCAGCAATCTTTGTGAAAAGCTTAAGGCAAAAAGGTATGTAAAAAATGATGTTGAGTATGTAACAGGCGTGTGCTCCGGCACAAGTGTGGTAGAGGTGAATCAGCCCAGAATTATTGGGGAAAGGATTAATCCTACAGGAAAAAAGCTGTTAAAACAGGCGCTTGTTAACAACGATATGGATTATATTCTGTCGCAGGCTATCAGTCAGGCTGACGACGGGGCGGAAATTCTGGATATAAATGTGGGTCACCCCGAAATTGACGAAAAAGCAATGATGATAAGGGTTGTAAAGGCTGTTCAGGGTGTTGTGGATTTACCCCTGCAGCTTGATTCTACAAAGCCGGAGGTTTTGGAAGCAGGGTTAAGAGTTGTAAACGGACGAGCTATCGTAAACTCTGTAAACGGAGAAGAAAAAAGCCTTTCGAAAATTCTTCCCATTGTTGCAAAGTACGGTGCCGCTGTGGTTGGCCTTACTCTGGACGAGGATGGTATTCCCGAAACCACAGAAAAGCGTATTGAAATTGCAGAGAAAATTATCAGCAGAGCAAAAGCCTACGGCATAAGGGAAGAGGATATTTACATTGACTGCCTTACCCTTACTGTGTCTGCACAGCAAAGCGGCGCACTCCAAACCTTGGAGGCACTGGAGGAAATCAAAAGAAGATATAAGGTTAAAACCGTTCTGGGTGTAAGCAATATTTCCTTTGGATTGCCCCACAGACCGCTTATCAACCAAACCTTTCTTACAATGGCGCTGGAAAGAGGTTTGGATTTACCTATTATTAATCCGGGTGTGTTTGGTATGGCAGGGGCTGTAAGAGCCTACAGAGTGCTAAAGGGATTTGACAGCGAAAGTCGTGAATATATAGAAAAATACAGTGACTATGTAATGGAAGTTGCTAAAGAAGATAACGATATGACCCTTAATCAGGCTGTTATGAAGGGGCTGAAAAAGGAATGTCGTACCATTACGGAGGAACTGCTGAAAACCGCTTCTCCAATGGAAATTATTGACAATGAGCTTATTCCTGCCCTGGACAAGGTGGGAGAACTGTTTGAACAGGGCAAAGTGTTTTTGCCGGGCCTTTTGTCCTCTGCAACAGCGGCACAGCAGGCCTTTGAGCTGATAAAGGAAGTTCTTTCGGAGAGTAATCAGAATCCGGTATCCAAGGGGAAAATTATCCTTGCAACTGTTAAGGGAGATATTCACGATATCGGCAAAAATATTGTTAAGGTTCTCCTTGAAAATTACGGTTATGACGTAATTGATTTGGGCAGAGATGTTGAGCCTGCTCTTGTTGCAGAAACAGCGGTCAGGGAAAATGTAAAGCTCATTGGACTTTCGGCACTTATGACCACCACCCTTAAGAGTATGGAAGACACAATTGCTATTATCAGACAGGAAAAAAATCTTCAGGATACACGTGTTATGGTTGGGGGCGCTGTGCTTACACAGGAATATGCAGATAAAATAGGTGCAGATTATTATTGTAAGACTGCGGCAATTTCTGTGGAAACGGCCAAAGAAGTTTTTGAATAATATAAAATTCCTTGCTTTAGCATGCTGATTTTCAAAAAAATATGAACTAATTGTGAATAAGTAACAAATTTAAAGGCTGATTTTCAATTATAAAGTAGAAAAATCAGCGTTTCATTGACTTTGTTGTTTATAAGTAATACAATTAAAATGAATTAAGTATAGTGGAAATTGTAAAAGTATTTCCAGGGGTATGGGGTTATATGCGTAGATCGGAATTCAGCGTCAGAAAGCTTATGCTTGTTCTGGCAGATATGTTTATAATTGCAATGTGTGGTGTGGTTACTCACTTTATTCTCAGTGTCTTAAATTTTAAGACCGGATTTGTAAGTGCAATTGACACTCCTTATGTTGTTGTGTCAATAATTATCAATGTCCTTGTATGTATAGCTACACTTTGGATTTGCGGCGCATATAACAAAATGTGGCGGTACTTTAATATAAGAGACTATATTTCCTGTGTTGCCGGAATGGTTGCCGGTGTGATTGTAAGTACCCTGGTGCTTGCCCTCAGGTACAATGTGATGAACTTTGTTTTGCCATATACTCTTATCAGCGGCGGACTGTCGGTTCTTGGTGTGGTGCTGTTCAGACTGATTTTTAAAAATGCATTCATAAAGATTAACGATGCCGGTATTTTGAGCAGTGGAGAACGCACACTTATTGTAGGCGCAGGCAATGCCGGAAAACTAATACTTGCTGATATAAGCTCTGCTTATGCAGACCCAAACAACCCGTCAAATAATCTGTATCCAATCGGATTTGTTGACGACGACAGAATGAAGAAGAATACCTCTGTCAACGGCATACGGGTACTTGGAACTACCTATGATATTCCCGATATCTGTAAGGAAGAAAATATCAGCCTGATTATTTTTGCAATTCCCTCCTGTTCTGAGACGGAGCGAAAGAGAATTCTTGATTTATGCTCCAAAACCTCTTGTAAAATAAAGATGCTGCCCTATATCAGCCAGCTTCTTTTTGATGACAATACAGAAAATCCCCATCTTTTAAATCAGGTTAAGGATATAAAGATTGAAGATTTACTTGGCAGAGAGCCAATTACCTTTGATAAATCAACAATAGTAAACCTTGTGGAAAACAGGGTTTGTATGGTAACAGGCGGCGGTGGCTCAATCGGTTCGGAACTTGTTCGCCAAATTGCAAAATATAATCCTAAACAGATTATTATTGTTGATATATACGAAAATAATGCATATGATATACAGCAGGAGCTTGTGCTTGAGTACGGCGACAGTCTGAATCTCAAAATTGTTATTTCTTCCGTAAGGGATTATGACAAAATGGAGCAGATTTTCAGAGAATTCAGACCTGAACTTGTGTGGCACGCTGCTGCTCACAAGCACGTTCCCCTTATGGAAACAGTACCCGGAGAGGCTGTCAAGAACAATATCTTCGGTACTTACAATGTTGCAACTCTGGCAAATAAGTACGGTGTTAAGAAATTTGTTATGATAAGCACCGACAAGGCAGTTAACCCCACAAATGTTATGGGTGCTACCAAGCGGTGCTGCGAAATGATAATTCAGTACTTAAACCAGAACACAACAGGAACAGAGTTTGTTACTACCCGTTTTGGTAACGTGCTGGGAAGTAACGGCTCGGTTATTCCGCTGTTTCGCAGACAGATAGAAAGCGGCAGACCAATCACCGTTACACACCCTGATATTATTCGCTACTTTATGACCATACCCGAGGCAGTTTCCCTTGTGTTGCAGGCGGCAGGAATGGCAAAGGGCGGAGAAATATTTGTCCTTGATATGGGCGCCCCTGTTAAGATTACCACCCTTGCGGAAAATCTTTGCAGACTTTACGGCAAAGCACCCTATAAGGATGTAGAAATTAAATTCACAGGGCTTCGTCCCGGTGAAAAACTGTTTGAGGAGCTCCTCATGGACGAGGAAGGACTTAAACCAACAGAAAACAAAAAGATTTTTATCGGCAATCAGATTGACATTGACAAGGAAAAGCTTTTGTCACAGCTTGAGGAGCTGAAAATAAAAGCCAATGAAAATGACAATGAGGCTGTGGTTAATATGCTGGCAGAGATTGTGCCAACCTTTAACCACGAAACAAATAATTAATTTTACGGAGAAATTTTATGTGCGGTATAGTAGGTTATGTAGGTTACAGAGATTGCAGTGACGTTCTTGTATCTGCTCTGACCAAGCTGGAATACAGAGGTTACGACTCGGCAGGTATTGCTGTTTTTGACAACCAACAAATAAAGGTTGCCAAAACAAAAGGCAGACTTGCGGATTTGTCAAAGAAAATGGAATCAGAGGGCAAACCATCGGGTCATGCAGGTATAGGTCATACCCGTTGGGCTACTCACGGTCAGCCCTCAGACGTTAACTCCCACCCTCATTCAGGTGACAGAGTTACAGTTGTTCACAACGGTATTATTGAAAATTACATAGAGCTTAAGGAATATCTTGCAAAAAAGGGCAGGAATTTCCTGTCTGACACTGACACAGAGGTTGTGGCGCAGCTTCTTGATTTGTATTATGAAGGAGATCCTCTTAAAACTATTCAGAAGGTAATTCACAGGCTGACAGGTTCCTTTGCCTTTGGTATTGTTTTTCAGGATTTCCCAAATACTGTTTTTGCAGTAAGGAGAGAAAGTCCCCTTATTGTTGGTGTTGGGGAGAATGAAACATTTGTTGCTTCCGATGTGCCTGCTATTCTTAACTACACAAAGAAGTATTATCTGATGAAGCATGACGAAATTGCCAAGCTGACAGATGAGGGTGTTGAATTTTTTGACAGCCATCTTATGCCTATTACCAAAGAGCTTCAGGAGGCTGACTGGGATATGGACGCTGCAGAAAAGGGCGGCTATCCTCACTTTATGATAAAGGAAATTCACGAACAGCCTGAGTCAATTAAAAAGACAGTAATACCAAGAATTCTTAACGGTATGCCTGACCTTTCGGAGTGCGGGATTACACAGGAAGCCCTTAAAGACTTTAAGAGTATTCACATTGTTGCCTGCGGCACAGCTATGCACGCCGGTCTGGTAGGGAAGTATGTAATAGAAAAGTTGGCAAGAGTTCCTGTTAATGTGGATATAGCCTCCGAGTTCAGATACAGAAATCCCCTTGTGGGTGAGGGAGATTTGGTAATAATCATTTCCCAAAGCGGAGAAACTGCCGACAGCAAGGCGGCTATGGCTCTTGCAAAGGAATACGGTGCAAAAACCCTTGCCATAGTTAATGCAAAGGGAAGCTCAATTGCAAGAGAAGCAGATATGCTTATCTATACCCACGCAGGTCCGGAGATTGCAGTTGCTTCCACAAAGGCTTATATGGTGCAGCTTGCAGTTATGTATCTTTTTGCCTTTGAGCTTGCGCTTGCAAAAAATAAAATTACAGGGGAAGAATGTAAATCCCTTGTAAATTCCCTTCTTGAAGTTCCGGAAAAGGTTCAGGAAACACTTGATAAGGTTTTAGACGAGTGTCAGTATGCAGGCAGCAGCCTGATAAATGCAGAGTCACTTCTGTATATA
>JAFLUK010000003.1 GCA_022508865.1 Oscillospiraceae bacterium
GCCCTTTTATGTTGGAAGCATTATGTTGCTTTGAACCACAGATTTTGTTGTCCGTGGGAATCTACATTAGCATTTATTTTGTACCATATATGCTTGTTATCGCTTTCTATGTAGTAATCCAGCACCTTATCCAGTGAAATATCTGAATTAACAGTTGCGGCAGTTTGGGAATATTTGCTGTGCTGTGGTTTCAGCTCTGTTCCTGATTTTATCAAAACGCTCTCTGTTCCGTTAATGTGGCTTTCACATTTGTTATAAGTATCCAAAATATTCCGTGATACCCTTTCAACATCTACATAATATTCGGTAAAGCTCTTTGCCGTCACCTGAAAATAATAGGTTTTTCCCCTTTCAAGATAACAAATAAAGTCGTTTTTGTTATTTCTGATAGAGGGACACTCCTGTACCTCTCTGATTGCAGAATTAATCTTGAATTTTACCCCCTTGCCGTTATAAAGGGTAATTCTGTAATACCCTGCATTTTCAGCATCGAATGTAAGTACTCCTCTTTTGTTGTCGGAGGCTGTTTTTGAATTGAATCGGTTGGTTCCCACATTCATAGGAATTCTTGTATACATATCATAGTGGGAGGTGCAGGGATTGTACTCAATGTTGTTCTCTATTGCATAGGTCTCGGTAGGTGAGCCGATTACACTGCTCAAGTAAAAATTCTCCCCCATATTATCAAAGGCTTTTTCTCCTATTTTAAAAACAGAAGCTCCTATTATCATACTTTTTATGGATTTACAGCCCATGAAAGCATCTTCACCTATAATCTTAAGGTCGTCCGGAAAAGAGACGGCAGTAACATACTTACAATTTCGGAACATTCCCGTGGGGATTTTTTGGAGTCTTTTTGGCAGAACTGCCTTTTCTATTGCAGAATTTTCAAAAAGTGCTTCGCCGCAGTCTGTATAGTCGGAGTTAAAAATTACTTCCTTTAAATTACTGCATTTTGCAAATGCCCTGCTGCCGATTTTTTTCAGGCTTTCGGGCAATGTCACTTTTTCGATGTTGTCATTTTCATAAAAAACTTTGCTGTCAATTTCTATAACAGGTTTTCCGTTTATGGTTTTGGGGATAACAAGGTTTTTGTCCTCGCCTGTATAGGAGGTTATTTTTACTCCGCTGCCTGAAAGTTCCGTTTCCATACCACTTGGCGACATATCAACCACACCTGTGTAGTACAGAATAATACAGAATATAAAAACAAAAAGCAGTGCAAAAAAACTGCCGATAATAACCCTTGTTATACTTATTCTATTTTGTCCTTTGTTTTTTACATCTTTAATATCAGCCAAAAAACTAACTCCTAATCCTTTTTAAATTATTTTAGCATTGAAATACTTTCAGGTCAATATTGACCGATAGTTTTTGAATAGTGTATACTATAAATACAATAATAAATAGGTAATTACATTTACTTTTAGAGGAGTATTTTATGTTTATTACCACACTTAATCAACTGTTTGTTCTAATGGGTTTTTTACTGACAGGTTTTATTCTGAAAAAGGGAAAACTGCTCCCGGACAATACTGCCACCGTAATTTCCCGGTTGCTGAACTTTGTGCTTATGCCAGCCACTATAATCAACACATTTATGGATAAGTTTACAGTGAATAATTTTATAAACAAATGGCATTTAATGCTGTACTCCTCGGTAATTCTTATTGGATGTATTATAGTTGCCTTAATACTTGGTATATTTTTTGACAGAGATAAATATGTGCAGAGAATTTACCGCTATTCTTTTACTGTGGGCAACTTTGCATTTTTGGGTATTGCCTTTGTTGAGGGGCTTGCTCCGGACATTCTTTTTGACTATCTTCTTTTTATCCTGCCAATGAATTTGTACACCTTTTCGTTAGGTGTTGCCTGGCTTATCCCTACAGATAACAGTGGCAAAAAAGGTTTTTCTTTAAAATGTCTTTTGAACCCCATCTGCATATCGCTGGTAATCGGCGGAGTAATGGGTCTTACCAATGTGATGAGCTTTATTCCGTCAATCTTTAATTTTCTTACACAGGTGATTCAGGGTACAGCAAAGACCATGGCGCCAATGGCTATGATTTTGACAGGCTTTGTTATAGGCAGCCGCCCAATAGTGAGCCAGCTGAAAAACTACAAGGTGTATATTTGTGCTGTAATCAGACTTATTATTATGCCTGTTGTCATAATGCTTATATTAAATGCTGTTAATGCAGACGACGAAATTCTCAAGGTTGCATTATGCGCAAACGCAATGCCTTTAGGACTTAACACCGTTGTTATTCCCTCTGCCTATGGCAGGAATCCTGAACTTGGGGGCAGTCTGGCACTTGTAAGCCTGCTTGTATCTTTAGTAACAATACCAATTTTGTTTGGTATATTTTTCCCGACATAATACGCAATTAATTCTTTTTCAACTGAACAAGATTCCAGTCGCAACCCTTATCATTTTCTATAAAGTCAATGAGGCTGTCGGCATCGTCAAAATATCGGTACAAATCACTGCATTTTTCTCTCACAAAACCTTCTTTAACAGAGTTAAGCATCATTTTTTCCATATGGTCATAGTAGCCGTTGATGTTATATATTGCTATTGGCTTGTTGTGTCTGCCAAGTTGTTTCAGAGTGACTATCTCAAAAAATTCTTCAAAAGTACCAATACCTCCGGGAACTATCACAAAGGCATCTGCCATATCCTCCATAATAGCCTTTCTTTCTCTCATGGTTTCGGTGGTAATCATTTTTGTACATTCTTCATACAGACCTTCAATTTTATCATCTAAAAAGAATGTTGGCACAACACCGTAAATTTCACTGTTGCTTTCTTTAAAACCTCTGGCTACAGCTCCCATAAGACCTTCTCCACCGGCGCCAAATACAAGGGTGTGGCCTTTTTCTCCAAACTTCTTTCCCAACAGACAGGTTAAATCTATATAGCTTTTGTCAATTTTATCACTGGCTGCGCCAAATACGCATACTTTCATATCAATACCTCGATTTGTTTAAACAGTTTACTATATATTATATTATGTATTTTACCGGTTGTAAATTATAATATTATAAAAATCTCTTTCAATTCTTATTTAGGGGGAAAAATATGTCCTACATATGCCTGATAGGTAACAAAAACGGAATATTAGCTGCTTCGGATACAAGGGAAACTTTTGACGGTTATAACCACCGTGACAACAGACAAAAGGTATTCAAATGCAAAAAGCAAAATCTTGTGTGGGCTTGTTGCGGTCTTACTATGCTGGAGGGCAAGGACTATCTGCGCCTTGTGGAGTTTATAATGAGAGATACCAAAACAACTCTTGACCAAAAGTTGGACTATATCTACAGAAGTATAAAAAAGGCAACAACAGAGGGCTTTAACCGCCTTGGCAGCGGCAGTGCAATGGATATTCTCATAGGTCATATGGGTAAACGTACTATGATGATAAGAATGAATATTTCAGTAGGAAATATTCAAACAAATACCTTTTTTGCGCCCCTTGCTCTGCAGGGAGGAAGCGGAAAACTTCACTTGCCAAAAATGAAGCTTGATGAATACAATGAGCTTACATATGAGGAACTGAAAAAATATGCGTATAAAAGGGTTGAAAATGTCATACAAAAAGAAATAGAGCTTTGTGCAAAGACCCCACAAATGGTACAGACAATCGGCGGACACGTTACTATTGAAGGTCTGAAAAAATAAACAGTTGTTAAGTTAATTTGAAAATATTTCCAAATTTAAATACAAAAAACGGAAAATTGTTAAAAACTGTTATATATACATTTTTGCAATAAATATTGAAATTAGAGTAACTTTGTGATAATCTTACGATGTTACAGAGTAATTGAAATAAGCTCATTGCCATATTTAAACAGGGGATAAGATTATGGCAGAGTGCAGGAGAAATTCTTTGTAAATAATATTAAAATACAGTTAGTTGCCGGCAAAAATCCTTTCTGCAAAATTGTCGCCGAAAATATTATTAGTGCTATTTCCATAAAAATTTACAGATTTTATTATGGAATATGATAATAGTATATTTAAAGATGTTCTGTTATAATATATATGGGTTATTTTAGAGTATGGATTTCTGTACTCTAATTTGAAATTGAACAAAGAAGAAGGGATTTTTTGTGAGAAGATATTTAAAACCGTTGTCACTTGTTATGGCGTTGACGCTTCTTGTTAATATACTGACATTTTCAGTATTTTCGGCAACTAAGAATGATAATTCAAGTGGGGCTGATATTGACGTGGAAGCATCAAAAGTATCATACACAAATGCAACAAGCAACTATAAGACATACAGCGGCTCAGATCTTGGTGCAAACTATACACCTGCAGCTACAACCTTTAAGGTTTGGGCTCCATCTGCATCAACTGTAAAACTGAACCTTTACAAAACAGGTTCGGATTCAGAGTCGGGTGCAGGCAAAATAGGTACATATGATATGACGCTGGACAGTTCAACAGGTGTATGGTCTGTTGTTCAAAACGGTGACCTGAAAAATGTATACTATACATATAGTGTTACAGTAAGCGGAAAAACCAAGGAAACACAGGACGTATATTCAAAAGCTACCGGTGTTAACGGTGCACGCTCAATGGTTATTGATATGGCATCTACCAATCCTGATGGCTGGACAAATGACAAGCATGTTTTGTTTGACAGCGCAGCAAAGGCAGCTGTTTGGGAAGTTTCTATCCGTGACTTTACAATAGACGCTTCCTCGGGTGTAGATGCTGACAAGCGCGGTAAATTTTTGGGCTTTGCACAGCGTGGCACAACACTTAACGGTGCAGGCAATGTAAAAACAGGTATTGACTACCTTGTAGAAAATAAGATTAACTGCGTGCAGATTATGCCAATGTACGACTTTGGTTCAGTTGACGAAACAAAGGGTGGTCAGAACTGGGGTTATGACCCTGTAAACTACAATGTTCCCGACGGCTCATTCTCATCTGACCCTTACCATGGCGATGTAAGAGTTAAAGAACTTAAGACTATGATTAAGGCTCTTCACGATGCAGGTATTTCTGTAATTATGGACGTAGTTTATAATCATATGTACAGTGCAGATGATTCCTGCTTTGAAAAGACTGTTCCGGGATATTATTTCCGTATGGACGGCTCAACATATCTTAACGGTTCAGACTGCGGTAACGTTACAGCTTCCGATAAGACAATGTACAGAAAGTTTATGATTGATTCAACCAGATATTGGGCAGAGGAATATCACATTGACGGTTTCCGTTTTGACCTTATGGGTTGTCACGATATTACTACAATGAATCAGATTCGTTCAGAACTTGATAAAATTGACCAGAGAATTATCATGCATGGTGAGCCTTGGCCTGCATTCAGCGGCTGGAGCGGACACAATGGTATTAGTATGACAAATGCCTGTGTTACAGACCAGTCAAGCAAGGTTAACGCCAGAATCGGTATGTTTAACGATAATTTCAGAGATGCTCTTAAGGGCTCTACAGATAAGGAAGATAAGGGATATATTCAGGGCGTTACAACAAATGAAGCTGCCATTAAAGCAGGTGTTTGCGGCGGTGTTTCTACAACATTCGGCAAGAGATATCAAGCTCCTTCACAGGCTGTTTCCTACAACTCTGCTCACGATAACCTTACACTTTGGGATAAGATTGTAAAATCAATGGGCAGCACAGACTACGATGGCACAAACGCTACTTATCTTGCAATTAATAAGCTTTCTGCGGCTCTGATTTTCACCTCCCAGGGTAAGGCATTTACACAGGCAGGTGAAGAGTTTGCCAGAACTAAACACGGCGACCACAACTCCTACAAATCAGGAGATACAGTTAACAAGTTTGACTGGTCACGTGTTGTTAAGTATAAAAATCTTGTAGATTACTACAAGGGTCTGAGAACTATCAGACAGGTTTACAGCCCATTTACAGATGGAACAATGACGTCTGCAAATACAATGTATGTAAGCTATCCAAGCCCTACAGGTGTAATTGCTTTTACAATTCAGAACAAGACTGCAAACGCTTCCAAGGAATGGGGAACAGTGGCTGTTATTACCAATGTTACATCATCACAGCAGTCAGTAACACTCCAGTCTACAGGCACAGTACCTACATCATGGGCAACTATTGTTAACGGAACAAGTGCAGGACTTAAGAATCTGGGTACAGTATCAGGTAAAACAATTACTGTTCCTGCCAGAACAGCTATGGTTCTTGTTGATAAGGCTTCCTTTGATGCAAGGAATATTGAAGATGATACAACTCCGACAACTCCACAGAAGAGCACAGTAACTTGGAACACAACTAAAATCAAGGGCTTTAAAGATGGCACAACAACAGAGGAATATACAAGCTCTGCAGGTATGATTACCAAGGTTGTTCAGCCTGAAGACGGCTATAAAATTGCATATGCTCAGGTTATCAATAACGGTACCGATATTACATCAACTGCTTTTAACAGCAGCACAAATACCATTAACTTTATGAGAAACGGAAACGCTACCATAACACTGGTTGCTGTTGCAGGCGGTGAAAAGCATCTTTACGGCGACGTGGACAGTAACGATGTTGTTGATGTAAGAGATGCAACAGCAGTGCAAAAGGCAACTGCAGGAATTATTAATCTGGATGAGATTCAGGAAAAGGCAGCCGACGTTAACGGTGACAAGATTATGGATGTAAGAGATGCAACGCTTATTCAGAAAAAGTGTGCAAGCATCGTTACGGAGTTCCCTGTTGGCGAGTCTTTTGATACAGGCGGCGGAGATTTCACATTCCCGACACAGCCGTCAAGCAGTTCAAGCGTAACTTCATCAACATCAGCTACAACACCATCCAGCTCTACAGAAGGCGGCACAGTCAGCTTTAGCTCAACGATTGACCAAGGCGACGAAAGATGGGCAGCATATATGTGGAATGATGCAGGAGATATGTGGTGGGCTGACGTTGTTGGCGGCACAGTACAAGTACCAAGCGGTGCAACAAGCATTATCTTTGTACGTATGAGAGGTACATCAACTGAAAATGCTTGGGATCCGGAAGGAGTAACAGACGACGAAAAGAATGTGTGGAATCAAACAGACGATTTGCCACTGATAATCGGAGCAAAATATCAGGTAACAGGCTGGGGAAGCGGCTGGGGAGCACTTCTTGACTGTACTTATGGTTAATCCTTTTCGCAGTAATAAATAAAACAAGATAAAATCAAATTAGGGCTGTCACACTACAGATGTGACAGCCCTGTTTATATATGTAATAGATGAACAACATTATACCTTAATTTGATTAAGTACCTCGCCAACTTTGCCGTGTATTACCAAGCTTGCAATTTGGTCTGCGGAAGTCGGACTTAAGTTAATAAGCACCAAATTATTCCCTTTAAAATATCTGATAAATCCTGCGGCAGGGTACACTGCAAGGCTTGTGCCTGCAATAATAAGCGTGTCTGCATTTGCAATGGCGTTAAGCGCGCCTGATACTGTGTTGTCGTCAAGCCCTTCCTCATACAGTACAACATCAGGTTTGACTATATTGCCGCACTTTGTGCATATGGGTATACCGCTGCTGTTTTTTACAAATTCACCGTCATAAAAACTGTGGCATGAAGTGCAGTAATTTCTATGTATACTACCATGTAATTCATAAACATTTTTACTTCCTGCCTTTTGATGTAAGCCGTCAATATTTTGAGTTACAACGGCAGACAGCTTCCCTGCTTTTTCAAGCTCTGACAGCTTTAGATGAGCAGAATTTGGTTTTGCATTCAGGAGAATCATCTTGTCCTTGTAAAATTCATAGAATTCCTCTGTCTTGTTGCAGAAAAATGTATGGCTGATAATTTCTTCAGGAGGGTATTTGTACTTAATGTTGTACAACCCGTCAACAGAGCGAAAGTCGGGAATACCGCTTTCTGTGCTTACTCCTGCTCCGCCAAAGAACACTATACTTTTACTCTTGTCTATTATCTGTTGGAGTTTTTCAATTTCTGTCATAATATCACCTATAGCAAAAGCAGCTTTCCTCTTTAGAAAAGCTGCAGTTTTTTTATTTAAAGCTCAATGCCTGCAAAGTAATCATCAAGCACCTGACAGCTTTTGTTCAGTTTGTTCATTTCCCTGCCTGTAAGGGAAAGTTCAATAAGACTTTTCACACCATTTTGGTTAATAATTGCAGGTGTGCCTACATAGGTATCTTTGTGACCATACTCGCCGTCAAGCTGGCAGGACACAGTAAGAACAGAGTTTTCATTTTGTAAAATAGCTCTGCAAATCTGAACAATAGCCATACCTATGCCGTAGTAGGTTGCTCCTTTTGCCTTTATAATTTTGTAGGCAGAATTTCTTACTTCCTCTTCAATTTTTTCAAGGTCAGGCATTTTGTATTGTTCCGGATTATCAAGGATAATGTTGTGAACAGGCTTTGTGGAGAGGAGCGCCTGACTCCAAGGCACAAATTCAGAGTCGCCGTGTTCACCCATAACATAGGCATGTACACTACGTGGATTAATGTCAAAATATTCACCCATAAGGTACCGAAGCCTTGCAGAGTCAAGGGTTGTACCTGTGCCAAGCACTTTGTTCTTTGGAAATCCCGAAAGCTCCTTTGTTACCCTTGTCATAATATCAACAGGGTTTGTTGCTACAAGGAATATTCCGTCAAAACCACTTTCGCAAACAGGAGAAATAATACTTTTAAACACACCTGTGTTTCTGTTGAGAAGCTCAAGTCGTGTTTCTCCCTCTTTTTGGGCAACGCCTGCGCAAATTACAACAATGTCTGCATCACTGCAATCGGTGTATTCACCTGAATAAATCTTCATTGAGGATTTGGAAAAGGCAAGTCCGTGATTTAAATCCATTGCTTCGCCAAAGGCTCTTTCCTTGTTAATATCAATAAGCACAAGCTCGTCACATACATTCTGATTAAGGGCGGCATATGCAAAGCTCATACCTACCATACCCGTGCCTACAAGAACTATTTTTTTCATAGAAAGTGCTCCTTATTAAATTAATTGTATTATACCACATATTTTTCAAATAAAAAGTTCTTATGCAATTTTTGCATTGATAAGATTTTATAACAATGATATAATAAAGTGATGTTTAAAAAATATCGTTGGAGATGTAGAAATGAAAGAGATTTTGTGGATAACAAAAATAAAAATTAAACGAATATCTCTTTATGTAGTTGTGTTTATTAAGTGGCTTTTTATTGCTTCGATCACAGGTGTGTTGGGCGGAGGAATAGGATTTGTGTTTAACAAGGGTATTTTGTATGCTACTGCACTTCATAGAGAACACCCTCATTTTTTGTTTTTAATGCCTCTTTTGGGACTTTTAATAGTGTTGATGTATGAAAAAGCAAACCTTTCAGGTGATGGGGGTACAAACCTTATTCTACACTCCATACGCCATTTAAGAGGAGTTCCCATAATAATTGCGCCCCTTATATTTGTCAGCACTCTGCTTACTCACCTTGCAGGCGGCTCGGCAGGACGAGAGGGTGCAGCCTTGCAGCTTGGAGGAAGCATTGGTGCACAGGTGGGCAGACTTTTCAGATTGGACAGAAAGGATATGAACACAGCAGTAATGTGCGGTATGGGTGCGTTTTTCTCTGCACTTTTCGGCACACCGCTGACTGCGGCCTTTTTTGCCATGGAGGTTATAGCCGTTGGTGTTCTGTACTATTCCGCATTTGTACCATGCGTAGTATCAAGCCTTAGCGCTTATGCCGTCAGCTATGTTTTAGGTGGTTTATCGACGAAATACAATCCTCCTGTTATTCCTCGTTTTGAGATTATATCTGTGGTGCAAACCGGTGTTCTGGCTATAATATGTGCATTTATCAGCATAATATTCTGTCTGATTATAAAATACAGCAGACAAGGATTTGAAAGACTACTCAAAAACCCATACATCAGAGTTGTGGCAGGCTCACTGCTGTTTATTGGACTTGTTTTTGTGTTTGGCAGCAAATACACCGGACTGGGAACCTCTGTAATCAACAATGCAATAAACAAAGGACAAGCTTCCTACTACGACTTTTTTCTGAAAATGGTATTTACCGCACTTACAATGGCAATTGGCTTTAAGGGAGGAGAAATTGTTCCCACACTGTTTATCGGTTCTACCTTTGGCTGTGCCTTTGGGGCACTTTTGGGTCTTGACCCAACCTTTGGAGCGACAATAGGTCTTGTAGCTGTGTTCTGTGGTGTTGTTAATTGCCCCATGGCTTCCGTAATGTTAAGTGTTGAGCTTTTTGGTGGAGAGGGCATTGCGTATTTTGTTGTTGCAGTGTGTATCAGTTATATGCTTTCGGGATATTACAGCATATACAGCAGCCAGCGTTTTGCGTACAGTAAGCTCCATGCAGAGTATGTAAATGTAAAGGCTAAATAAATTTTTAGTAGACATTTTGGAAAAGTTAGTATAGAATATATTTTACATAAAGAATGGAAAAGAGAGATATCATCATGATAAAGAACATATTTTTTGATTTGGACGGAACGCTTCTTCCCCTTGATATGCAAAAATTTATGTCTTTGTACTTTAAATCAATTACAGAATCAGTGTGCCCTTATGTGCCCCTTGATCCACAGACGGTAGAAAAGGCAATTCTTGCAGGACTTGATGCCATGTATAAAAACAATGGGGAAATTACAAACAAAATGCGTTTTTGGAATACTGTTGCCACAGTAACCTACCCAAGAATAGTTGATTCTATTCCGATTTTTAACGGATATTACGAAAATGAATTTTTGTTAACAAAGGAAGCCACCGCCACTAATCCCCTCTCTGCAGAAATTGTAGAAATTTTGAAGAAAAAGGGCTACAAGCTGGTTGTAGCTACAAATCCTTTCTTCCCCAAGATTGGAACAGTAAGGCGTGTAAAGTGGGCAGGAGTAAATGAGGAGGATTTTGAATATATTACCACATATGAAAATTCAAAATACAGCAAGCCCAATCCAAAATATTTTACAGAAACCTGTATATCCGCAAATTGCCGTCCTGAAGAAACTCTTATGGTGGGCAATGATGTTGAGGAAGATATGTCTGCAAAGAAGGTGGGTCTTGATACCTACCTTGTTACAGATTGCCTTGTAAACAGGAAGAACGAGGATATTTCGGCATATAAGCATGGCACAATGAAGGATTTTTACCAATTTTGTCTTGCACTCCCCGATATTAAAAATAAATAATAATAAATAAAAAGCAAAAAAGGAATGTTCATTTTACCTGAAATCAAAAACGAACATTCCTTTTTATACTATTTCTCATCAATAATGATTTTTACATTGCCTTGGGGAGTTCTGAATTTGTATTTTGTTTTGTAGACAGGTTTATTAATAAGCATTTTCAGAACAAACCCAAGAATATAACAGAGAAATGTAAACAGACAAAAATTAATAATCATTTTGAACATCCTTTCGCTTTATTAAATTATTTTTCCTTACAATTTAATTCTAGCATTCAGGGTGTCCTGATTTTGGTACTTATCTTGCTGTTTTCTTCTGCCTTTCTTTTTTACTTTTTATGGCTGTACAGAGTTGCAACAGACTGTATTCTCTGGGTGTATTCATCAGCAACTTTTTTGGGGGCGACAATTTTAACCCCGTTTCCAAAGCCAAAGAGCCAACCGTAAAATTGAGGGCTGAGATTAACTGTTGCCGTTACAAAAAAGCTGTTGTCATCAGCCTTGGAAATATATACATCACTGCCCAGCCTGTCCATTACAACTCCAATCAAATTGTTGCTGAACATCAGCTTGACAGTAACCTCCTCGCCGCCGAACATTCCGAAGACCCTTTTGGAATAGGTTGCAAGGTTAAATTTTTTAAAGACGGTGTGACCATCGCGATTTTCGTTACTTATTTGGATTTTATCCATTTTGTCAACACGATAATGCTTTATCTTTTGGTCAACATCATCGTAGGCAATCAGGTAGTAGTTTTCGTCATCCCAAGTAAGCGCCCAAGGAGAAATTTTGTAGATTTCTCCGTCTTTGCGCTTTGTTTTGATTACCTTCTGATTACTGCCAAAGTTCAGTGACCACTGATAATATTCAAATGTGATTTTCTTTCCTGCATCAATGGCATTGTATATGGTATCTGTATTGTAATAAATTTTTTCATTCATTGTCTTGATTCGGTTGCTGACAACCACCTGACGTTGCAGAAGTTTACCCTCGTATTGTGAGGCAAGGTTTTCAACCTTTTTTATCAGCTCAAGACTTTTTTTCTCTGTAATAAATTTGCTGCTTTGCACCGCATCTACCAACAGCTTCAGTTCGGGAAGTTCAAAATCTCTGCTCAACAGTTTGTATGTAACAGTTTTGCTTTTGCATTTTATAATATCCATACCAAATTCCTGCAGAGTTTTAATGTCGCCGTAGATAGATTTTCTTTCGGCAGATATGTCGTGCTCATTAAGGTAGTTGATAATCTCATTTATTGTAACACCGTGGTTTTCGTCGGTGAACTCATAAAAGAATTTTTGAAGGTACAGCAGTTTTTGCTGTTGGGTAATGTTTTTAGCCATTTTTTTCTCCTGTATTTATGCAAAGTTTTGAGCTAATGCCACAACCAAAGGCATTGTAATTATGGAAAGAAGTGTTGTGGCAGACACCAGTCCTACGGACAGGGAGGTGTCTCTGTCAAATTTTGTTGAGAACATTGTAGTGGTGGCTGCCGCCGGGGCAGAGGTTGCAATAATTATAGCTACGAGCATACTACCTCTTATACCGCAGAGATACAAAACAAGCAGGGACACAAGAGGTATTGCAACAAGTCTGAAGAACATAGAAAGATAAGCAAATTTGTCTGTGAATGCTTTTTTCAGCTTTGCATTTGCAAGATGACAGCCGATAATAACCATTGGAACAGGAGTGTTGAGAGCGCCCATATAGTCCAAGGGTTTTGAAATAATTTCCGGCAGATGAATATTAAGTGCCCACAGCAGAATAGCCAGAGTAACTCCAATCAGTCCGGGATTTGTAATCATTTTCCTTACAGATAAATCATTTTTGTTGCCGCTCATAGCTACCAGACCGTAGGTCCACACAAAAAGATTGAACATTGCAACGTAGATTGCTCCGTAGAATACACCATCGTTGCCAAGGATTGCCTGTTGCAAAGGAAGGCTCATAAATCCGCAGTTGGAAAAAATAGTTCCCACTCTGAGAACGGACCTTCTTTTCATATCCTTGTCACGAAAGGTAAAGATACAAAGAAAAATGCTTGCAAGATAAATGCAAAGTACAACCACAACCGTCAAAAGAAGGTTAAGGAGCATTTCTCTGTTGAATTTGCAGTGCTGGAAGGAATTGATGATAATGCAGGGTGTGGCAAAATACAGCACAAGATTGGTCATTCCTTTAACTGCACTATCTCCGATAAGCCTTGTTTTTTTGCAGATAAGACCAATGGCTATAAGTATAAACAGTACTGCAACCTGTTGGGTAAGGGTTAAGAAATTAGTTAACACAGATTACACCCCCAGGGAAGCAAAAAACATTTCGTATGCGTCGTCCCAACCGTCTATTGCCGAAACACCCCCGCCGTTAACAGAACGAAGCTTGCTGTCGTTCATATCCTGTCCAAAGGCGAACAGCTCCCCAAGATAGATTTCATACCCCAAACTTTGGCAGGTGTCGCAAAAGCACTTCATAGGGTCGCTGCTTTTTCTGGTATCAAGCAGTGTTTGTTTTAAGTTTTCATCGTGTCTGGCTTTCTCCAGCAGTAATCTTAATTTTTCCTCCAATATTCTCGTCTCCTGTATTATAACACATTTTAAGTACCATAATCGGTACTGATGACCGATATTAATATTATACTACAATATGCATATAATTCAATTGTTTTAAAAACTTACTTTACAAAAAACGACAAAATTTTTGTAATAATTGCATAATATATTTTAAAGTTATTGTATAAGGTGGATAATTTTTCGGTGAAATGCAAAGAAAACAGTCAATTTTTTTGTATATAATGTCACAACGATATGATTTACAAAACAACAAATCTGTATAACCTTCCGAAATTTATTTGAAGAAATTGACTTGAAGCAATAAAACTCTTATAATTCATAGATGTAGGGCAAAAAATAATGTTGACCCTAAGGCAGATAACTGCCATATTTTCTGAAAGAAGGTTTTTTCAATGGCAACAACAAAGAAAACTGCTGCTAAGGCAGAAACAAAGAAAACTACTGCTAAGGCAGAAGAAACAAAGGCAGCTGCTGCAACAACAAAGAAGGAAGCTGCAACAAAGACAGCAACTAAAAAGGCTGACACAAAGGCAGAGGTTAAGGCAGAAGAAAAGCCTGCAAAGAAGGCTGCTGCTAAAAAGACAACTACAAAGAAGACTGTAGCAAAGAAGACTACTGCAAAGACACCTTCAAAGAAGGCTGTTAAGGAACCAACAGTTAAGGTTTTTGTAGAATACAACGGTGTTCAGGTATCTCTTGAGGATGTTATCAACAATGTAAAGCTTGTAAACAACAAGGATGCCAAGGAATATACAATTTACCTTAAGCCTGAAGAACAGAAGGCTTACTTCGTTGCTGATAACGAAGAAAAGGAAATGGATGTATTCTTCTGCTAATTTTCACAGTAGCAAAACTGTCCGCTCAATTATGGGCGGACTTTTTATTTTGCGGTATAAAGCTTTGAAAAAGTGAATATGGTTGTATTAACCGGAATTCTATGAAAAAAATAAATAAAAAATCAGTTATTATGGTGAAAAATGCTTGATAAATATTGGAAAAAAGTTTATAATGACCTTGTATGAGTTATACTCAAATAAAATGACGAAAGGAGTTAAGTACAATGAATTATTCACATGAAGTAATGAATATGTGTACTGTAACAAAAGGACCAAAGCACGGCCCTGCACCTATCCCCGAAGAGGGCAAATGGGTAAAAGCATATGAAATTAAAGACATTTCCGGTTTTTCACACGGTATTGGCTGGTGTGCTCCACAGCAGGGTGCCTGCAAAATTTCTCTTAATGTAAAAGAAGGTATTGTTGAAGAAGCTCTTGTTGAGACAATCGGCTGCTCCGGTATGACACACTCTGCTGCTATGGCTGCTGAAATTCTTCCCGGAAAAACTCTTCTTGAATGTTTAAACACAGACCTTGTTTGTGATGCTATCAACACAGCTATGAGAAACATTTTTGAACAGCTTGTTTACGGTCGTTCACAGACAGCTTTTTCAGAGGACGGTTTGCCAATCGGCGCAGGACTTGAGGACCTTGGTAAGGGTCTCCGTTCACAGGTTGGTACAATGTACTCAACACAAAAGAAGGGTGTTCGTTTTATGGAAATGGCAGAAGGCTATGTTCTTAAAACAGCTCTTGACGAGAATGATGAAGTTATCGGCTACCAGTTTGTAAAGCTGGGCAAAATGCTTGAGGATATCCGCCATGGTGTTTCACCTGATGAAGCATATAAGAACAACATCGGTCAGTACGGTCGTTTTGACGGCGCAGCAAAGTACATTGACCCAAGAGAAGAATAATCAGTAAGGAGGAATCTTATAATGGCTGTTACATTTGAAAGTAAAGAAAGAAGAATGCCAAAGATTGAGAAGTGCCTTGCTGAATATGGTATTGCATCTCTCGAAGAGGCAAGACAGATTTGTCTGGACAAAGGCTTTGACCCTGATGAAATCGTAAAGGGTGTTCAGCCTATCGCATTTGAAAACGCCAGCTGGGCTTATACTCTCGGTTGTGCTATTGGTATCAAAAAGGGTGTTACATCTGCTGCTGAAGCTGCAGAGTGCATCGGTGTAGGTCTTGAGGCCTTCACAATCCCCGGCTCTGTTGCAGAGCAGAGAAACGTTGGTCTTGGTCACGGTAACCTTGGCGCAATGCTTCTCAGAGATGAAACAAAGTGCTTTGCATTCCTTGCAGGTCACGAATCTTTTGCTGCTGCAGAGGGTGCTATCGGTATTGCAAGAAACGCTAACAAGGCAAGAAAGGAACCACTCCGAGTTATTCTTAACGGTCTTGGTAAGGATGCTGCTTACATCATCTCAAGAATCAACGGCTTTACATATGTAGAAACTGACTTTGACTTCTTCACAAGCGAACTTAAGATTGTTCGTGAAGTTAAATTTTCTGACGGTGAAAGAGCTGCTGTTCGCTGCTATGGTGCAAACGACGTTCGTGAGGGCGTTGCAATTATGCAGAAAGAAAATGTTGGTGTTTCTATCACAGGTAACTCAACTAACCCGACACGTTTCCAACACCTTGTTGCAGGTACATACAAGAAGTGGGCTATTGAAAATGGCGTTCAGTACTTCTCTGTTGCTTCCGGTGGCGGTACAGGTCGTACACTTCACCCGGATAATATGGCTGCAGGTCCTGCTTCCTATGGTCTTACAGACTCTATGGGCAGAATGCACGGCGATGCACAGTTTGCAGGTTCTTCTTCTGTTCCTGCTCACGTTGAAATGATGGGTCTTATCGGTATGGGTAACAACCCAATGGTAGGCGCAACAGTTGCTTGTGCAGTTGCAGTTTATGAGAGCATTAATAAGTAATTCATTACTTTAAATTTGCAGAACCAAGGGCTTTCGAAAAACGAAAGCCCTTTTTCATCGTGTGGAAAGTCCTTTTTTCTTTTGGAAATACTACTTGAAATATCCTGTAAAATAAGAGTATAATAAACACAGGTGGTGATGCTATGGGCGGAAAGACTATAATAAAAAGAATTTTCATTATATGTTGTATTCTTCTGCTTTCTTTTGGTATGTTTATTGGTGGAATGATGTTGACAGAAAGGTATAAAACCACCATTGTAACCACCTATAACAAATATTATGACAAATATCATAATCAGGCAGAGGGATATTTAAAACAAATTAATGACGAAATACACCGCAACATAGAGCTTGCCTCACAAAATACTAACAAAAAGTAAAAGCCATTGACTTTGCATCTTGCAAATCAATGGCTTTTGTAATTATTATATGTTGTTATACGTTGTCATCTGCCGGTGAGGATTTTGTTGCCGAGGTGAAAAGTCTTTGCAAATCAACTACAGCGTTTTTGTAAACATAGGAAATTTGCTTGCCGTTTACTGTGATGTAATACTTCTGATTTCCCATATCGTAGAACTTCATTTCGTCCTGACTTCTGTCTGAATTGTAGGTATAGCGGATAGTCATTTTCGGACTGCCGCTGATTGCTTCATTTGTAAATCCGTGACGTAAAAAGTTTTCGCCGTGGGTAAAGTCAAAGGCTGTCTGGAAAGCACCCCTGCTGATTTCTTTGCCGTTGTACTTAACTGTTGTTACAGTGGCTGATTGGTCATTGTCACTCTTTTGTGTAGCAAGAGTAAAGGTGTAGCTTTTGCTTCCAAAGTTAACCTCGGTCTTGCTGAGGCTGGACATCTGATTATCAACAAAATATTTAGTACGCAAATCATTCAGTGTGTGTTGTGTCCACTTGATAGAGTCGGAAAGAATTCTATAAACAACCTTACCGCCGCTCTTCATCAAATAGCAGTAGCCCTTTTTGTCAGGCTTGCTTGCCTTAAGACTAACTGTTGTGTCGGGATATTCTGCATACAGCTCTGCAAAAGGAGTTTTAAGACCGTATTTATTAAGCTGTGCTTCTCCGGGATTTACATACACAACGGAGTTTGCCTGTATTCCTCTGATTCCTGCCTCAACCTCGCTACAGCCTGAATCGCTGCCATAGTAGCTTGAAGGCTTTTTAATAAGGTAGTTTGTAGAGGCTGTTTCGTCATCACTTGGTACAAATTCTACAGTTTCCTTAAAGTTAGTACCGCTAAGGCGAACAAGTGTTGGAGAAGCATTGTCGCCGCTGTCGGCAGACTTTGTCACCACAAGGCTCATAAGGTCGTTAATGCCATAGAGGAAGGTGTCAACCGCATCGGACTCTACAAGGTAAATATAGTCCTTTGTGCCGAATTTTACATAAACCCCTGCGTCAGTAGGGGCGTCGCCTCCCACAATAATTTTTGCAGATGTTTTATCTGTGTATGTAATCTTAACTGTTGCTCTTGGTGAGTCAAAGCCAAAGTCTTTATCCTGTGTTCCGTCAGTGGAAACAATTTTTATAAAGGAAAGAGAAGCTGCATCGTTTGCAATAGCATCAGGTGTGCCATCTGCAATTGCATACTTTTCATAGCCTACAAGGGTGTACTCTGTAGCCTGTGTTTCCTCTTTTTCCTCTCCGTTTTCGTCAGTTGTTTTTTTAACAGGTGTATAGCTTTTTATTTTGTACTTGCTCTTTGTGTTTTCCACTTCAATTGTTTTTATGTTTCTTGGAATATATGACAGCAGATCGCCTGTGCCGTTTTCTGAAACTTCGCCGTCAGCGTTAACTTCAGGCTCGGCCTGATGAAGATTGTCCTTGTCAACAGTGGCATCAAATTTTGCAGTTTTTGTAGGGTCTACTGCTGTTGTGTCATCCTGACTGTCGGGCAAATTCAGCACTACAACAAGTGCAGCTGCAATAAGAGCCACAACCAAAACAGGAACAAGTATTTTTAAAAGTTTATTTTTACTTTTTTTCTTAACAGCCATTATTTTTTCCTCCTGATTGCCCAGATTACAATGCCCAGAACAAGCACACCGATAGGTACTATACCAAGGAAGATTACAGATGGTATTGTGGCGTCTGTGGCAGCTTCAAGTCCTAAATCTGTACTGGAAGCGGTAGCGCTTGTAATTGTAATTGTTTCTCCCTCGTTTTCTGTGAGAACATTGCAAAGATTAACAAAATAGTTTGCGTTGTTGTACTGTGTGTAGCCGTTGAGGAAAGTGTCGGATATGGCGTAGTAGGAGCCGATTACAACAACATTCTTGTTAATTCCTTCTGATACTTCGGAACGATTAATTGCAACACCGCAAAGTGGTTTTCCGCCGCCGTCCTGAACTTCCTCTTCAGATTGAGCAGTAAGTGGAATAATGTCTGCCTTATCTGATGAATCAAGAAGTGTTAGTGCTGTTGAGTTATCTGTAAAGCTGATTGGCTTAACATCACCCATAACCACCTTTGTGGATATATCTATGCCGGTTGTAAAGGTATCGTTGCTGTAGTCAAAAATAGAAATTGTGTGCTGATTAGGATACATTGATGTAAGATAGCTGTTGTCCTGCTCATATATCCAATTGTCAGTTATTTTCATACCCTGTTCTTCAAGGAATGCATCAAGGTTAGGGGTGCCGTTTTCAACAAGATAGGGGCTTGGAACATAAACAAAGGTTTTGCTCTTTTTCTTGGCTGTACCAAGGAAGTTGTTTACCTTTTCCAGAGATTCTTCCGAAATATCCTTGGAAGGTCCGATAAAGAACACAATGTCTGTATCCTTGGGAATATCCTTATTGGAGTCCAAATCTACGTCAGAAACGCTGTAAGCCTGATTTTTAAGAAGGGTCTTAAGCCCTGAATATATGCTCTGTCCGCTCTGGCTGTCTTTTTCCGCAGTTATACCGGAAGATGTTACAAAGCAGGCATTAACAGGATTTGTTTGTGTCAGGGCAAGTAAAGCAGTGCACACAGCCTGTTCAACATTGCTCTTTGTAATGTTTGTTGTGTAGGTATCCTGATCTATTTGAAAGGCAAACAAATCCTCCATAGACAAGCCCTTGTAGTTATTGTCTCCTGCATCAACAATACAAACAGCACCTGCCTCCGAAAAGTTCAGGTCACTGTATCTTGTTGTAAAGGACGGGTCTGAAGAAACATCCTTGTACTTAAAGGTTATGTGACTGTTCAGTGCCGCAATTTCCTTGAAAAAGCGGTTTGCCTGGGTAAAGTACGCAACATCGAAATAGTCGTCATATGATGTAAAGGTATTCTCCTCCAAAAGGAGATAAATAGTAATATCCTTGTCTACATTTTTGCACAGTTTTTCTGTATCCTCCTGAAGCTGATACATATTGCTGCTTGTAATATCAAAGGCAAGGGAGGGGAATTTGCTTTCCAGAACGGAAGCAATAATGTTGACTGCTATTACACAGGCAAGAAAAACTGCTACTACTGCGGCAAACAGCCAGCCTCTTGCAAATTTTCTTGAATGTAAAATATCTTTAATTTTTGAATTTTTGTTTTCTTTTTCTGTAGCGATTTCCTTTGCTGAATTTTCAGCATTATCATTTTCAATTTCTGAAGCAAGGAATTCTTCAATATTTTTCTTTGACATAATCTTACCTCCTTAACTCCAGCGTCTTTTTTCAAGTACTCTCAATGTAAGGAAAATAAACAGTACAATTACAGAAAGGAAGAATACTGTATCTGCCACGCTGAGGATACCTGTTGTAAAGTTTGTATAGTGACGGACAAAGGAAATGCTTGCAATTGCAGTGCTCAACCATTCTACAGAAACCAGGTTTGCAATGGAATCAATGAAGAAGATGGCAAGACCTGCACACATTCCGATGATTGCAGAGATTATCATACTCTCTGTAAGAGAAGAAATAAACACGTTAAGTGCAATCATTGCAGAGCCAAGAAGAATTGTACCCAAAAGATTACCCAGGAAAACCGACCAGTCAGGTGTGCCGCTGGGATAGGTGCAAAGTGTCAGTGCGAAAAGTATGTATATAGCCATACAGCAAAGGAACATTACCGTTGAGCCCAAAAATTTGCCCATTACAATCTCGCCAAGTCCCAGTGGAGAGGTAAGGAGAGCCTGGTCTGTCTTTTGCTTTTTTTCTTCTGAAAAGCTTTTCATTGTAATAATAGGAATAACAAGAACTGTAATCATAAACATATTGGAAAACAGTGTTGCCATATCCTTGCTGCTTCTCATAAGGCAGTAGTAGTAGAAAAACAGTCCTGCAAAGAAGTAGTAAACTGCAAGGACTACATAGCCGACTGCCGAGGTAAAGAATGAACCCAGTTCTTTTTTCAGTATTGCTGTCATTATTTTTTACCTCCCTTTATAGCCTTGCCTGATGTAAGTCGTAAGTATGCTTCTTCAAGGCTCATACCGCCCTCATTCATACCGAGAATAGGCATATTATTTTTAGCCATAGCATTAAACACGTCTTTTCTGATGTCGTTCTCAATTTTGTGTTCAATGTTGTAAATAAATGTATTGTTGTTTGTCTGTCTGTCAACAGAAATTTTTCTTATTCCTGTTACGGTTTTCAGTGCAGAGGTAACTGCCGATACAGTACCCTCGGCTTCCAGAGTAAGGATGCCCTTGCCTGAAATTGCAGAGGAAAGCTCATTTGTCTTTGTGTCGGCGGCAACCTCACCGTTGCAGATAACAACAATTCGGTCACAGATTGCAGAAACCTCGGAAAGTATATGGGAAGAAAAGATGATTGTGTGCTTCTTGCCAAGTCCTTTGATAAGTGTTCTGAATTCCTTAATCTGTGAGGGGTCAAGACCAACTGTAGGTTCGTCAAGAATAAGTACAGGGGGATTTCCCAGAAGTGCCTGTGCCAGACCTACCCTTTGCTTGTAGCCCTTTGACAAATTGCGAATAATTCTGTTTTGGTGGTCGCCCAGCTTTGTGATTGTAAGCACCTCGTCAATATGTTCCTTTTTGGGCAGTTTAACCTTTTTGATAGAGAACATAAATTCAAGATATTTTCTTACTGTCATATCCGTATACAGCGGTGGAATTTCAGGAAGATATCCAATTTGTGATTTTGCTTCCTTCGGGTCCTTTAAAATTTCTGCATCGTTTATGGTAACTGTTCCGCTTGTAGATGAAATATAGCCTGTAATGATGTTCATTGTGGTGCTTTTGCCTGCACCGTTAGGTCCGAGAAAGCCCAAAATTTCGCCATCGTTTACAGTAAAGCTGATGTTGTTAACAGCCGCAATATCACCGTAGCGTTTAACAAGGTTTTTAACCTCAACCATTTTGTCAACTCCTTTGCGATTCGCAGTATATGCTTATTCTATTTTAACAGAATAAAAAGTTTTTACAATAACTAAAGGGTAAAAGTCATTTTTTATTCACAAAGTTTCAATTCTTCTTCACATTATCACAAAAATCATCGTGAATATTTACAAAATACAATGAAATTTTTTATGACATATGCCAACTGAAAAAATTTGCTGTTAAAAAATTCAAAAAACCTCAAATTAATCTAAAAAACTCCCTGTTTTAACAACATACATTATATCATAAAAATTCTTGGTATTCAATTAGTATAAAGTGCCTTTTTCAGTAAACATTATTTTATATGAATACAGAAATGAAAAGGGTGATAGTATGGATTATATCAAGGCGTTTGTTGTGGGAGGTCTGATTTGTGTTATCGGACAGATATTTATTGACAAAACTAACCTGACTCCTGCAAGAATATTAACCTCACTTGTGGTAATAGGGGTTATTCTTGGGGCGGTTGGTGTGTATAAGCCCCTTGTGGATTTTGCAGGGGCAGGGGCAACAGTACCTTTAAGCGGCTTTGGATTTAATCTTTATAAGGGTGTAAAAGAGGCTATCAGTCAGGACGGCTGGCTGGGCATACTTACAGGGGGATTTACCGCCTGTAGTGCAGGAATAGCGGCGGCAATAATTTTTGGTATGATAGCAGGTGTCTTTGGCAAGCCCAGCGACAAAAAATAAAATTAATTGGTGATAAAAATGATAGAAATACTTACAAAGCATAATGTCAGCTTTAAAACAGAATTCAGCAACAGACAAATTACCGTGCCTGTTATCTACAGCGGGGAGTATCTTTCCAATGAGCTTTTAGACCTTAATTTGGCTCGGTTGTGCTGTACTCTTTGCTGTGCCGCATATGACGAAACGGAAATGATAAAAGCTTTTCAGGATGGAGAATTTACAGAAATAAAAACTTTTTATACCCATAACGAGGAAAATTCAGCTTCCTTTGCAGTTGCAAAACGGAACGACATCTATTATGTGGTAATCAGGGGCACCTGCGGCGAGGAATGGTACAACAATTTCAGAACAGGTGTGGGAGATACACATCAGGGATATTATGATACAGTGTGCAAAATTTTGCCTGTTATCAGTAAATATGCCAAGGGCAAAAACGGTATTGTGCTGACAGGTCATTCCAGAGGAGGAGCTCTTTGCAATCTGCTGGCGGCTGAACTAATAAAGGACGGCAGAGAAAACATCTTTGCCTACACTTTTGCCTGTCCCAATGTTACCACCAAGGAAGAAGCATACAGCAAAAAATTCAGAAACATACACAACTTTGTGTATGAGGAGGATTTTATTACTCATTGTCCCTTGGAGGAATGGGGATATAGCAGATACGGTAATACGGTGGTGTTCAGGTCAAGGGAGATAAACTATCGCAAGCTGAAAAAGACCTTTAATGAATTGACGGGAATGAACTTTATTTCATTTAGGGATTGTAATAAAAATATTGATGATTTTACAGACACGGCACTTCGTCTTGCCGCAGGTCCGTATGAATACTACAACAAGGGTTATCTGGTGGATGAAGAATATATCTCGCTGTATGATTATTTCCTCATTATATGTGATTTGTTCAATGATAAAAATTCCTTTGAAGCAGGAATTACTCTCCTTGCCACCAAGCTGTCTGAATTTGCGCCAATCACTAATTTTCTTGTGAGCGGAACAGAAATGACCGATTTTATTTCTCATGGCGGTGCTAAAAATTCCTGCGGAATGTTTGCCCATTCCTGCCTTACCTATCTGTGTCTTTTGGATACTCAAAAAATTAAGGCACCATAAAATTAAGGTATCATAAATATAAAAAAGCGAAGCAATCCCAAAACTAATCTTTTAGGGTGTTGCTTTGCTTTTTGCTTTCTTGATAAAAATTTAATTGAAAGTCTTGACAAAGATTAACTCCTGTTATATAATAATTTTGCAGTTAGCTTTAGCTAACTTAAATTTTTGTTTATTAGTTAGTTTGTGCTAACTGTAATAAAACAGAAAATCACAGAATAAAATATATTGGATAAAGGGGAGATTTTGCCTATGAAAACACTTAGAAATACAAAAATCGGCAAGACGGAAACCGTAAAAAAAATTATGGGTCAGGGTGCGTTGAGAAGAAGAATTATGGATATGGGAATTACAAAGGGAGTTAAGGTAACAGTCCGCAAGGTGGCTCCTCTTGGTGACCCTTTGGAAATTACAGTAAGGGGCTATGAAATGTCTCTCAGAAAAGCAGATGCGGAAATGATAGTTTTGGAATAAATTTTTTGTACCATTTGGTTAGTTGTAGCTAACCGAAATCAAAGGAAAGAGAGGAAAAAGTAATGAACATAAAAATTGCCCTTGCAGGCAATCCAAACAGCGGCAAAACCACACTATTTAATTTGCTTACAGGCTCAAATCAGTATGTAGGCAATTGGCCCGGAGTTACCGTGGAAAAAAAGGAGGGTAAGTTGAAAAAACACAGTAATGTAACAGTTACCGACCTTCCGGGAATTTACTCACTGTCACCCTATACATTAGAGGAAGTTGTTGCAAGAAATTATTTAATTGAAGAAAATCCCGATGTAATACTAAACATAGTGGACGGCACAAATCTTGAACGCAACCTCTATCTTACAACCCAGCTTGTTGAACTGGGAATACCTGTTGTAATAGCTATTAATATGACAGATATTTTAAGAAAAAAAGGTGAAAAAATTGATATTGATGCCCTTTCAAAAAAGCTGGGCTGTAGTGTGGTAGAGATTTCTGCGCTGAAGGGTACAGGTATTTCAAAGGTAACCGATGCGGCTTTGGCAGCGGCAGAAAATAAGGGTAGTTTACCTGTCTATAAATTTTCCTCGTCAATAGAGGAAGCCTTAAAAAAGATAGAAATACCCGCAACTCAAGCTAACAAAATACCTGCAGAAAGACTTCGCTGGTACTGTGTTAAGGTTTTTGAAAGAGACAGCAGGGTTAAGGAAAAACTGAATTTTTCAGATAGTGCGGCACTAAATATCGAAAAGGAAATTAAGACGGTTGAGACAATCCTTGATGACGACTCTGAAAGTATTATTATTAACGAAAGATACTTATTCATCGAAAAAATCTTAAAGGATTGTTACATAAAAAGTAACAAGGGCAGTATGACAACTTCCGACAAGATTGATAGGATAGTTACAAACCGAATTGCGGCTTTGCCATTATTTGCACTTGTTATGTTCCTTGTATATTATATTTCTGTTACTACAGTGGGAAGTTGGACTACCGATTGGGTAAACGATAACCTTTTTGGAGAAGGGTTTTCTCTGTTTGGACAGGAAATTGCCGGTATTCCCACTCTTGTTGAGGGAGGATTGAATACCATTGGCTGTGCAGATTGGCTTGTGGGACTTATTGTAGACGGTATAGTCGGAGGTGTTGGGGCTGTGCTTGGCTTTTTGCCCCAGCTGTTTGTGTTGTTTATGTTTCTTGCAATACTTGAGGGTTGTGGTTATATGGCAAGAATAGCCTTCGTTATGGATAAAATATTCTGCAAATTCGGTCTTTCCGGTAAGTCATTTATTCCTATACTCATAGGTACAGGCTGTGGTGTTCCCGGAATTATGGCGTCCAGAACAATAGAAAATCAGCGTGACAGAAGAATGACAATTATCACTACCACTTTTATTCCCTGCAGTGCAAAGCTGCCTATTATTGCTCTTATAGCCTCATCAATGTTCGGCGGTGCCTGGTGGGTGGCACCAAGTGCATATTTTGCAGGAATTGCGGCAATTATTACATCGGGAATAATGTTAAAGAAAACAAAGCTGTTTTCAGGGGAAGTTGCTCCCTTTGTTATGGAGCTTCCTGCATATCATCTGCCTGCTGTCAGCAATGTGTTGAGAAGTATGTGGGAGCGTGGATGGTCCTTTATTAAAAAGGCAGGAACTATTATTCTTGTTTCTTCAATATTAATATGGGCAGGCTCTGCCTTTGGTTTTCAGGAAGGACAGTTTATATTTAATCCTGAAATGGAATTGGAAAACAGCATAATCGGTATAATCGGCAGTGGTATTTGCCATATATTCGCACCTCTTGGTTTTGGTAATATTAAAGCAACAATAGCTACAATTATGGGCCTTGTGGCAAAGGAAGAAATTGTCGGTGTGTTTGGTGTGCTGGACTTTGTGGGTATGACTAAACTGTCTGCATATTCATTCCTGTTGTTCAATCTGCTGTGTGCTCCCTGCTTTGCTGCAATGGGTGCAATCAGAAGAGAGATGAACAGAGGAAAATGGACAATGTTTGCAATCGGTTATCAGTGTGCGTTTGCCTATGCAGTGTCATTGGTAGTATATCAGCTTGGAATGATGTTTACAGGACAGGGCAACATTTTGGGAACAGCTGTTGCAGTAATAATTACAGGAATATTTGTATATATGCTGTTAAGGCAACCCTTCAAAGGAACAAGACTGACCACAAGAGTAAAAAATGTTCAGCTTTAAAAAAAGAGAGAAAAGGATTTGAATATGGGAACAATAGTAGTTGGTACTGTTACAGCGGCAGTGGTTATAGCAGCCATTGTAACTATGACGAAAAATAAGAAAAAAGGCAAAACAGCTTGCGGATGCGGATGCACAAGCTGTCCGATGCAAGGAAGCTGTCATAGTAAAAAATAAAAACTGCACAATCAGGTTAATAAAGAAAAGTGCTTGATTTATAAAAAAAACCGTCCGGATTACAAATCCTGACGGTTATTACTTTTGCAAGAGTTTATCGTTTGTTTTCAATTTGCATTGTGCAGAAAAATTATTCTAAATAATAAGAGGGCGGTTTTCCGCCCTCAAACAGTTGCTTTATTATCTGTACTTTGCCAGAAAGTCTTTGTTATACTTTTCGTAGTAATTAAAGCTGCTTTCTGCCTCTGCATCGCTTGTGGTTGTGCCCTTGTACCATGACTGGCTTTCATAATAAGCTTTGATGGACGGAGTTTTGAAAATATAGCCGTGATGTGCATAGATATCGTTGATTACACTCTGAACAGTATCGGCAGAAACCCCTGCAACGTCACTTTCTGTAAATTTTCTTGAAGCTGCCTGGGAATAGCTTATGCCGCCTGAATAGTCGGACTGTGTTGCAGGCGCAACATATTCTGTGGTGGGTGCTACATATTCTGTGGTTGGCGCTACATACTTTGTAGTAGGAGCAGTAGTTGTAATTTTCTTTGGCTTTGTTGTTTTTTGTGTTGTAGATGTTTTGTCCTTAAATGAGAATGTAACGGATTCACTTATGGAAACAGTAGGCTCCTTATAGGTGATTTCTGTTGTTGGTTGTGTTTCGTCGCTATTGCCGAAAAGTTCACAGCCTGTAAAGGTCAGAAGCCCTGCAAAGATTGTCATGATTAAAAGAATTATACAAGATTTCTTCATAATTAATCTCCCTCTTTTGTGTGTTGTTTAGCATAATGTTTTTGTGTATAAAATATCTATACACACATACTTTAACAAATTCCGAAAATATAGTCAATATTTAAAGCGAATTGTTCCAAAAATGTAATTATTTTTGTAAATATGTGATATTAGGTGATTTTTTGAAATTTATGTGATATAATGTACCTTATACAAATTATAAATAACTTTGCCGAGAGGTGTTTTTATTGAATATAATTGTTATTGGTGCCGGAAAAATAGGTAAGGCGCTGACAAAAAGTCTTAGGGAAGAGGGTCACGACGTAGTTGTTGTGGATATTAGCGAGCAAAGAGTTGACAGAATTGTGGAGGAGCAGGACGTCAACGGTATTTGCGGAAACGGCACACACTGTGATGTGCTTAAGGAAGCAGGTGTACACAACGCTTACCTCGTTATAGCCTCGACATTTTCTGACGAAATCAACATTCTTTGTTGTATCATCGCAAGGAAAATGGGCGCACGCCACGCAATTGCAAGGGTAAGAGGTCCGGAATATGTGCGTCAATTTGACTTTATGAAAAACGATTTAAAGATTTCTATGATGGTAAATCCTGACATGAGTGTTGCCACAGAAATTTCAAGAATACTGAAATTTCCTGCCGCCGCCAGCTACGAAACCTTTGCTAACGGCAAAATTGATATGATAGAGGTAGCTGTTAAAAGCGGTAATGTAATAATTGACAAGCCTGTAAGAGAAATTTCTCAAATTTACGGCAACAAGTTCCTTATTTGTGCCGTAAGAAGAGGAGAAGAGGTTTTCATTCCAAAGGGAGATTTTGTAATCAGGGAAAAGGACAGCATTTATATTTCGGGCCCTCATAAATCAGTGGTGAACATACTCAAGGATATGGGTATGATGAAAAACAGAATAAAAAGTGTTATGATAATCGGCGGCTCGAGAATTGCCCATTATCTTACAATGATTTTGATAAAGGCAGGTATGGATGTTACCATTATTGAGAAAAACAGCGAAAGGTGTAGATTCCTTTCGGATAATCTGTCTGATGCAAGAATTGTTCTTGGAAATTCCGCAGACCACAATCTTCTCATTGAGGAGGGCATTGACAAGTGCGATGCTGTGGTAACTGTTACCGACAGTGATGAGGCAAACTTCCTTGTTTCTATGTATGCCCAGACTTTTGAAGTTAAAAAACTGGTTACAAAAATTAACGAGCCGGAGTTTTTCCAGCTTTATAACAAGATTATGGGAGAGAGTGCAATATCCTTAAGTCAGGTAACCTCCGCCACAATAACAAAATATCTCAGGTCGAAAATGAATGTTAACGGTGACGAAATGAAGTCGCTGTATAAACTGATGCAGGGCAAAATTGAAGCTATTGAATTTATTGCTCCGTCTGACGCAGACTATCTTTCCAAGCCTATCCATACACTGAAATTCAGAAAAGATGTACTCATTGCCGCAATCAGCAGAAAGAGGAAGATTTTCTTCCCCACAGGTGATGATATGATAGAAGCAGGAGATAGTGTAATAATAGTAACAAAGGGTAGTGCAATCCGTTCACTAAAGGATATTTTTGTATGAATTACAGAGCAGTAGTAAATATATTGGGCAAAATTATGTTTATAGAGGGTGCGCTTATGACCCTGCCGCTGATTGTTGCCCTTATATACGGAGAAACAAATACATATATGGCTTTTACAATTCCTATTCTGGCGCTGCTGGGAGTAGGCTTGCTTTTCGGCTTTAAAAGTCCAAAGAACAAGCTTCTCCGAGCCAAGGAGGGTTTTGTAATATGCGGTCTTGCATGGATACTTATGTCCCTTTTCGGCTGTATTCCCTTTGTTATATCCGGAATGATACCAAATTATCTTGATGCATTTTTTGAAACAGTGTCGGGATTTACCACAACAGGGTCAACAATAATGACAAAGATAGAGGGCAATCCCTTTGGTCTGCTTTTCTGGAGAAGCTTTACCCACTGGATTGGCGGTATGGGCGTTATTACCTTCCTGATGGCTGTTGTGCCACAGGGTGACGGACAGTCAATGCACCTGATGCGTGCAGAAGTTCCCGGCCCAAAAGCAGGCAAGATAGTAAGCAAAATGACAGACACCGTAAGAATTTTGTATATTATCTACTTTGTACTGACAGCCTTGGAAATTGTTTTTCTTATGTTCTCGGGTATTGGATTCTATCACAGTGTGGTAACATCATTTGCAACAGCAGGCACGGGCGGCTTCTCTGTTAAGGATGCATCCATTGCAGGGTATCACAATGCATATGTTGAGTATGTTGTGGCAACCTTTATGCTGCTTTTCGGTGTTAATTTCAGCCTTTATTTCTTTATGATTTTACGGAAGTTCAAATCTGTCATAAAGGACGAAGAGCTTTGGGTTTATCTGGGTATAATTGCGGTTTCCATAGCTGTGATTATGCTGAATCTGATGTACACCACAGATACAACAGGAGAAAAGGCGTTCAGAGACTCTTACTTTACGGTAACGGCTATTGTCAGTACAACAGGTTTTGTCACTGCGGACTTTGAGCAGTGGTCAATCCTGCTTAAAACAATCATTGTCACTTTAATGTTTGTTGGTGGTATGGCAGGCTCAACAGGCGGCGGAATCAAGGTTTCACGAGTAATGCTGTATTTTAAGCAGATGATAAGCGACATTAAGCAAATGCTTAACCCAAGGCAGGTAATGGGTGTGCGTGTAAACAAAAAGAGTGTGGATTCCAGTGTGCTTAAAGGAATAAACACCTATCTTGTTATTTATGTGTTTATCATAATTTTCAGCACAGTGATTATCAGTATTGAGGGAGAAAGCCTTGTTACCAATTTTACAGCGGTTGTTTCCTGTTTTAATAATATAGGTCCCGGTATGGAAAGCATTGGCGCAACAGAGAACTTTGCGCACCTTGGGGTGCTGACAAAGATTATACTTTGCTTTGATATGCTTGCCGGACGTTTGGAAATTTTCCCAATGATGATTTTACTTGTTCCTTCCACTTGGAAAAGACATTAATATTTATAAAATTTATCCCCCAAGATTAAGAAAGTAATCTTGGGGGTAATTTTATGTCATATTCTATTTTACAGTTGATGGATTTGTTGTCTTTTGAGAAATATTTGAACTTACCTCATAGTCTGTAATTCCTCTGCCTGTGTTGGGGTTCATTGCGGAGAACACCTCGTCAAAGGCAAAGAGCATAATCAGCGCAATGCAAATTGGTATTGCGGCCTTTAATCTGATTTTTCTAAAGGCATTGTCAAGCAGCGGAGCAATAAGATAAACTATTGCAATGCCGCCAAAGGCAAAGAGCAGCAGCCCTTCAGCACAAATTCTTCCGTTAAGGTTAAGAAAATATCCTGTGTAATCCCACCAGCGTTGTCCGTTATGTGTTTTTTCAAGAAAAAGAGCAGTAAAATATTCCACAAATCCGCAAAGCACAAATGCAGAAATAAACTCAAGCAGGGGCTTACCCCTGAACTTGTTAAGCAATAGCAGTATCAAGATTGAGCCGCTGCCATATATAGGCAACCATGGTCCGTGAAGAACTCCCCTGTTCACAAATATTCCGTGTTGAATATAGGAGAAGCAAACCTCCCATATCCAGCCTACAAAGGAAAGGGTAAAGAACATAAGAATAATTGAGGTTATGGAGTAGTGACGCATATAGTGGATATGCTCGTTTGCCTGTTTTCTGTCTTTTTTAAACAGAGGATTAAGTCTGTGAGGATAGACCTTTTGTTCAATTGCATCTTTAAAGGATTTAATTTTCAGTCTTCTTTCCTCTTGTTGGTTATAAAGCTTTTCCTGCTCATTGTAAGAGGGAACAATGCCAAAGAAATTTACCATAAATTTCCCAAACCCTTTTCTCTTCTTTAGGGGTGGCAAAGGCTTGTTTATCAAAACCATTACATCACTGTATTTTTCGTTAATAGCAGTTCTTGCTGCTTTTTTATAAAGATAGACGTCATTGAGCAAATGGATGTTTTCAATTTTTTTCTTTTTGGACAGATTTCTGATATGTTCATAATATCTGCAATAGCAACATTCCTTATAGGGATTGGTGTAAAAAATATTCAGAATTCCCAAAGTGATAATACCCAAAAAATCCCAGCCCCAAAAGGACAGTTGCAAAACAAAGCACTCCCACTTGTGTCCGTCCATCATTTTTCTGGAGAGAGTAATCGCCTTGTTTGGAGATATATCGGGATTCTCGGCAACAATGTAGGGAACAAGGAAATAGGAATAGTACTTAATAATACCACCGATAATGGTCAAGCTCCAAAGTATTTTGTATAAAATGGTGACAAAAAGCGTAAGGGCAGGCTTAATCAACTTTCTTACACTTAAGAGAAAAGCAAATCTGCTGAAGGACAGGCTTTTGTAATGCTGTCCTTCCAAAAAGACTCGTCGGTATGCAACTCGGTAGTTGTTCTCAATAAATATACCCGCAAGGGATATAAGAATCAGGCTTATAGAGAAAAACAGTATGGTATAGGGACTGTCCGATCCCGAAAAGGTCTGTATGGTTTTAAAGATTTTCAGATATATAGAACCGGAGTGCAACCATTTGATTGCAGAGGCAAACACACCTTCCTTGTAACCTACCTCAAGACCGTGAATGTTGGTATTGTTATTCTCTTTATTATGAAAAAAATCCTCTGACATACTTTCTGCATCGTCAAAATTACCTTGCAAAAGATTTTGTATAATGAGGGTAGAGTTAGATTGGGTTGGAGTGGTAATTGTTTCTATTTGAACAAGGGTCAGGGCAAAGTCTGCACCAAGGAAGGAAGTAATCAAGCAGGCGATTACAAAAATCCAGTAGTGGCGTTTAACCCCCTTTTTTCCCTGCGCTTTCAATTCTTTTCTATTCACTGAAATTCCTCCTGAAATTTCCAAAAATACAAATCAAAGGATATTATTTTTAATTGTAACCGTCTGCAAAATATGATATAATATAACACAATATAACAAATTTCGCAGATTGGAGTATAATATATGATAGCTATCTTTATTGCACCCTTTTATCTTCTTGTATGCGGATATATTTTAACACGATTTTTCAAGACAGCTGCCTGTTGTCATTCCTATGCAGATAAAAAGAGAATCAAAATTCCTGCAACAGTTTTGTTCGGTATTTTGGCTTTTTCACCACTTATAGCTTTTTTTCTCCCCTATCACACAACTGCAAGAAAAATTGCCCAGCTTGTAAATGCCTATTGGTTTGGAGCAATTCTTTATATTTTGCTGATAACGGTAATAAGTCAGCTGATTTCCCTGTTTCTCCGACGAGTAATTAAGGTAGTTCCAAATGATTTTTTCAAAAGAAAAAAAGTTAGCTTTGTTTGTCTTTTTCTGTCACTTATTACTGTGCTGTCTGTATGCGGCTATGGCTTTTACAATGCAAGGAACATTCAGCTTTCGGAATACTCCGTAAGCATAAATAAAAATGCAGGGAATATAAAAAAGCTGAAAATTGCTCTGATTGCCGATTTGCACATAGGCTACAGCATTGGGCTTGACCATATTAAAAAAACCGTTGAAATGGTAAACAGCCAAAAGCCTGACCTTGTTTGTATTGCAGGGGATATTTATGACAATGATTTTAACGCAATACAGGACCCTGACGCTATTGCCAATGAGCTTGCAAAAATGAAAAGCACCTATGGTTCATATGCCTGCTGGGGTAATCATGATGTAGATGAAAAAATCCTTGCAGGATTTACCTTTGGCGGGGACAAAACCTATAGCCGAAGCAGGGATATTGAGGACTTTATGAAAAAGGCAAATATAAAAACCCTTTCCGACGAAACAGTCCTTGTAAATAACAGTTTCTATATTTCAGGCAGACTTGACAGCTCAAAGCCTGTTACAGACAGTGGAGAGAGAAAAACTCCTGATGAACTGCTAAAGGATTTGGACAAATCAAAGCCTGTTGTGGTGCTCTATCACGAGCCTGACCAGCTTGAAGAATTATCAAAGGCAGGAACAGATTTGCTGCTTTGCGGACACACTCACGACGGACAGCTGTTCCCCGGAAATATAGTAACAAGACTAAAATGGGAAAATGCCGCAGGCTACCTGAAAAAGGGCGATATGCACAATATTGTAACTTCAGGGGTAGGTGTTTGGGGTCCCTTTATGCGTGTGGGCACAAAAGCCGAGGTTGTTTCAATTAATGTAACCTTCAGTAAGTAGCCTATTAGTAATTCATTATTAAAAATTGGATACATAACTTGCCTGAAGATTAATCGTTTTTCTAAAGTATTATCTATTATAAACTATGAAAAATATCAGGTCAACAAAAAATAAAATTATACCTGATTTTTCTACAAAATATTGTTGAAATCAAATTAAAAAGGAGCTTGCCCAACCATGAGCAAGCTCTCTGTGTTTTTTGATATAATTATACAAATTTTACAGATGTGCCTGTTACAAGAATTTCTGCTGCACCCTGCATAACAGACGAACTGGAAAAC